>NZ_JBOZCJ010000021.1:0-42434 GCF_051265215.1 Actinotignum stranguriae | reverse complement strand
GAGTTTGAACCCGACTTTAGCCCGCTAGCAAGCCGAAAAGTCCGGATAAAACCAACACCAAGTGTCCTATAGGCCTACGACGACGCAGCTCCCGCGCCGTGCCCCGCCGCCCCATGCAGGCGGGCGGGCAGGAGCACCTGGCCCCTACCCGCCCATAATACGCGCTACTGCCCAGAGCTACAGCCTGGAGCACAAGCGCGCGAATTCTATTAACCGTTGGTCACGGTATCCGCATTTTTACGCGATTCGAGCACGTTGTCCACCAGGCCGTATTCCTTGGCCTGCTGGGCGGTGAGGATCTTATCGCGCTGGATATCTGCCCGTACCTGATCGGGAGATTTCCCGCTGTGGTGCGCCAGGGTGTTGACCAACCATTCCGTCATGCGATCGAGCTCATCGGCCACGATAGAAATATCGGTGGCTTGGCCCTGCATGCCCTCCATGGCGGGCTGGTGGATGAGCACCCGAGCATTGGGAAGCGCCAGGCGCCGGCCCGGAGAGCCGGCAGCCAGCAGCACCGCCGCCGCGGAGGCCGCCTGCCCCAGGCACACGGTCTGAATCTGCGGCTTGATGTACTGCATGGTGTCGTAAATAGCGGTGAGCGCGGTAAAGGAACCACCCGGGGAGTTGATGTACATGGTCACCGGGGAGTTCGGATCCATCGATTCGAGGACGAGCAACTGGGCCATCACATCATCGGCCGAAGCGTCATCCACCTGCACCCCGAGGAAAATAATGCGATCCTCGAAAAGCTTGGTGTAGGGGTTGGAGCGCTTGTAGCCGTAGGGGGTGCGCTCTTCGAAATCGGGAAGGACGTAGCGGTTGGAAGGCATGAGACCCGCGCTACCGTGGCCGAAACCAGCGGTGGGAACGCGACCGGCAGCCATCATGGCGGGCAGGTTACCCGCGGCTCGGAAATTCATCGTCATGAGAGCTCCTCCCCCGCGTGGCTAGCTTCGAGTGCGCCGTCGTTATTATCGCTATTCGGCTTCTTGAGCATGACCTGCGAATTGGAAATAATGTGATCCACGAAGCCGTATTCCAATGCTTCCTGCGCGGTGAACCAGTGATCCCGTTCGGAATCCTCCAGGATCTGTTCCAGTGATTTGCCGGTGTGCTTGGCGTTAAGTCCGGCAAGTTCTTCCTTCATCTGCAAGATGAGATTGGCGTTGATACGGATATCAGCGGCTACCCCGCCGGCGCCGCCCGAAGGCTGGTGCATAAGAACGCGGGTGTGCGGGGTGATATAACGCTTACCCTTGGTACCAGCTGAGAGCAAGAATTGGCCCATCGAGGCCGCCATACCCATAGCCACCGTCACAACATCCGGTTGCACATACTGCATGGTGTCAAAAATGGCCATACCCGCGGTGACCGAGCCACCCGGAGAATTAATGTATAGGTAAATATCGCTCTCCGGATCCTCCGCGGCAAGGAGCATCATCTGGGCGCAAATCTGATTCGCATTATCATCGCGAACCTCCGAGCCGAGCCAAATGATGCGTTCCTTGAGGAGGCGCTGGTAAACAGCATCGCCGAATGCTGAAGGCTGGTTATTATCCCGGCCTTCCATGCGAGGTGATGTGGTCACGGTTTTCCTTCCTCGGAACCCCCACGCGGAGATTCCATACTCGTATGCGACTTTAACGCCCGCGGGCCGCCGTGATCATCCTGGCTCGAGACTTTTTCGCTGATGGCGCATGGTTGGCGCCGTCACGGTGCCACGGAGCACGACGGCGCCATCACGCCGCGCGCCAGTGTGGCGGCACGCCACCACGGTGCCACGCGCCAGTGCCCCGTCATGGCGCCATCACGGCGCCGCCACTGAGAAAAAGAGCGGGAGGGCGGCGAGGTGATTCTCGCTGCCCTCCCGCTGGGGAGGTGGCTAGCTACTAGCCTCCGGTAGCGAACTGCTAGCGGTTGACGGCGGGGCGGTCAGCACCCGCACCGTTCCAGTCACCCGCGAGGAAGATATCGCCGGCGCGGCCGAAGCCGAAGCTGGCCACCGCGACGCCTTCGCCCACGTTCTCACGCAAGTGCCAGACGTTACCGCGGACCACGCCAATGCCATCCACGCCGTCACCGTTCCAATCACCGGCGAGGAAGACGTCACCGGGGCGGCCGTAGGAGGAGGTGGACTTTGCCTGGGTGTCAGCGAAGGAACCCTGGGCGAAGACAATGTTCCCACGCCGCACCGCGAGTTCATCGCGCCCATTACCATCCCAATCACCGGCCACGAGCTGGTCACCGTGGCGCCCGAAGGCGATCGCTGCCGTGTGGTTGCCACCCGCCAGGTCATCGCGCACGTACACCGTGTTACCGCGCCGCACCCCGATGGTGTCCTTACCATCCCCGTTCCAGTCGCCGATAACAATCTCGTCATCCGCGCGGCCGAAGGAGAATTGCAGCTGGGCATTACCGGTGGCCGCATTGGTCAGCAGGAAGGTGTTGCCGCGGCGCACCCCGGGGGTGTCCACGCCGTCGCCGTCCCAATCGCCCACGAAGATGGTTTCACCAGCGCGTCCGTAGCTGGTGACACGGTCGGCATTACCACCCGCCAGGGCGGTGGAGCTGAAGAGCAGGTTACCCTGCGGCGCCGCCGGCTTGCTCGGTTCTTCACTGGGCTTATCGCCCGGTTCCGTAGGCTCCGTGCCCGGCTTGCTCGGCTCGGTACCCGGTTCTTCGCCACCGGGTTGCTCGCCGCCCTGGGTTTCCCCGGCGCGCGCGGTCAGCCACTTGCTCGAATCAAGCGGTTCGCCCACGAGGCGGACTTCACCGATGCAGCCCTGGAATCCGGATTCACGCACACCGGCGTAGGAGCCCGCGCCGAGGACCCACGGCAGGCCCTGGGTGCCCACGCCCACGGTACCCGGCGAATTACGCAGCACCGGCACCCCATCCACGTACATCGTGGTCATCTTGGTTTCCGGATCGTTGACCACCGCGAGGTGGAGCCACTGATCGCGCGCCACAATTTCACCCGACCACGCCGAAGATTCGGCCGGGGTGGGCTTCTGGGAATCCACGAAGGAGAACTGGATTTCAGCCAAATTGGACATTGCCCACGCGAAGGGCGGTTCTTCGCCCTCGGTGTTGTTGTAGCCAGCGATGTTCTGGCGCTGACCATCGCGGGAGAGCCAGGCCATCCAGGCGTTGTTCTTGTTATCGAACTTCGGGGAGATCTTGATGAAGGTCTCGAAGGTGAAACCGTTCTCGAAAGTCTCATTATTGACGGCGGCATCAGCGGCGGTCACGAAGTTATTCCACCGCGCGTTATCACGTCCACCATTAGCGAAGCACACCGCGCCGGCATTGGCCGAGAGCGGGTGGTGGTCACGGGTCCATACGACGTCGCCTTCTTCGGCTCCCTTGGAACCGGGCTGGTCCAGCGGAGCCCGGGTGAAGTTATCCCCACCCACGGCGTCCACGATGGCTTCACCCACGGCAACCGGGGTGCCTTCAGCCTTATCCACCGGCATCTTCCAGTGGGACACGGTGCTGTCCACCTTCGGGTAGTCCTCCGCACCGGTCGGGGCGGTGGGGGTAACCTGGGTCGGCGCATCGTAGGTAGCAAGCCACTCGCGCAGCTGCGGCGTCGTCAAAGAAGCCTTCGTATCAGCAATAACGAGGTTCGGGAAACGTTCCGCGAAGTTGAAGTCGAGCTCAAAGGTTTGGCCCGGGCCGTTGAGAATGGCCTGGTCGTCGGGAACAAGGGTGTCTTTAGCCTTCGTCATTACCCAGGGCGAGAAGGACGTCTGGTAAATCTTGTTACCCGGCAGGTCGAATTCCACCATGCCCATGTAGCCGTTTCCACCCATGTAGGCCATCTGGTAGTCCATGAGGACCTGGTAAACGGGATGGCCGGCGTCGTTCGTGCGCGTCCAGGTGGTCGCGCCGTGATGGTGGCCGTTGAAGGTGAGGAACACCTGGTCGTGATTACGGATGACCTTGTTCCATACCTTTTCACCGAACTCGGTGGCCAGCGGCGTCACGCCGTCGCCCTCCACGTTAATGAGCTGGTGGGAATTGACGATCGTGGGGGTATTCGGGTGCTTATCGAGCACATCGGAGGCCCACTGCAAGGCATCATCCTGAGCCTGCCAGGACAGGTTCATAACCAGGAAATCTTGACCGTTCACCTTGAGAATGTGGTATTCGTGCGCCCCGGACGGATCACGTTCCACGAAGGTGGAATTCTTGGCGGCACGCTCACCGCTGAACCATTCCTTATAGGTGCCGTAGCCGACCGGGTCGGTATCCGAAGCATCGGCCCCGACGTCGTGATTACCGGCAAGAATCGAGTACGGGTGCCCCGCGTCTTCCAGAATCTTCATCGCCTTATCGGCGATTTCCCACTGCTGGGGACGGTTGTACTGGTCGACGATATCGCCCAGGTGCATGGACATCTTAATGCCGTATTTCTCAGCGTTCTGCGCAATCCAGGAGGTCTGGGCGGAGAAAGGTTCGCTGCCGTACATGGCACCGAATTGGTTACCGGTTTCCGCGGTGGCGTAGCGCGAGTAGAACTGGGTATCAGGAATGACGCCGAGGGAGAAGTTCGAGAGCGGTGTCTTCTCTTCCGTCTCGCCGGTGCCATCCTGCGGGGTGCCAGCCAGCGGATTACCTTCCGCATCCAGGTACACGGTGAACTGCCCGGAGAGCAGCTCGCGGCGTTCCACCTTTTCCACCTCGTAAGTGTCATCGAGGACCGGGAAGAGTGAGATCGGGGTCATAACCATTTCCGCGGCCGGTTTCGCTCCGGAATCGAGGGCCGGACCGGCGTAGGGCTGAATCTTGATATCCAGGTGTCCGTAGTGCTTTCCACCGGAGATGAGCTTCTTCACGCCCGCCTCGTTGGTCTTCCACATTTCCGGTTCGTTGGCCTGCGCCATCCACACGGAGTGGGAGTTGAAACGCAGCGGTTCGAAGGCACCGCCCTCCCCCGTCTTGACCATTTTTTCGCCGCGCAGGCCGTCGGAAGCTACGCCAACGTCCCAGTGGTAGACGCCCACGCCGTCGCCCGCTTCGTCCACGTAGGAGGCCTGGAACATTTCGTCATGGCCGGAGAATACGGAGGCGACATTGTACTTTTCGAAAAGCGGCTGGAGGTGGCGCATGGGCACACCCGGCTGGCTGTCGTGGAACTTGTGCCCCATCGGGGTGCCGTGCACGCCGTTGGAGTAGGCCACGTGGTGGTACTGCACGATGATGATCTGGCCCTTGGCGCGAGCATCAGCCAGCTGTTCCTCGAGCCAGCGGTACTGATCCGAACCGGGCATAAAGCTGGGCTGGTCCACCGAATCGGGGGCCGCATCCGGGCCCCACCAGCCGGCCGCCACCGACTTGGGGAAGTCCCGGGCGTATTCCTCGTACGGGAAAACGCCCTGGGTATCAGTCCCGAGCTGAGCGGCGGTAATGCCTTCGTCATTGCCTTCGATCTTGGCTTCTTCGGGCATCTTATCCGGTGTCTGATCGGTGCCGTTAGTCGAATCGAGGCTGATAATGGTTACCGGCCCCATATCGGTGCGGTGGTAGGCATCGCGAGCATTCGCGTTATCCGAGCCGTTGGTATCAAAAACCTGGTTGTAGGCGGCGCGCGCCCGCGCTACCGCGGTGCGATCATCCGGGCTGCCGTAGCCGTACACTTCGTGGTTGCCCAGCGAGGTGATAACCGGAATCGAATCGAGGAGCTGGCCTTTATCACCGGCGAAGTAGCGGAACCATTCATCCCAGTGGCTTTGGGAGGAGGCGCGTTCGGCGATATCGCCGGGCAGCAGCACCAGGTCCGGTTTAGCGGCGGCAATGGCGGCGTTATTGATTTCCTGCGCCTTATCCTCGGTGAGCATGTAATTGACGGCGTACTTGCCGTTACGGGTGGCGCCACCGAATTTCTTATCCCAGGCCGAGTCCTTCCCCGGGCGTTCTTCGGAGCCCTCGGCCAGGTTGAGGGTCTGTTCCCATTCGCGGTAGGTCACGCGCCCGATGGGATCAGTTTCGGTATCAGAGAAGGCAATGATGTGGAGCGGATCGGTGATCCCAGCCTTTCCATCGGGGAGGGTACGGAGCGTGGCGGAATGCGCGTAGCCGTCCACCGTGACCGTGTAGGCGTAGGTGGAGCTTGGCTGGAGCTCTTCCACGCGCTGGCTGTACTTGTAGGGATGATCGGCGCGAATCCAGGCGCCCTGAGGTACCGATAGCGCCTTCCCGCGGCTGAGGGTGCCCTGCTTGAGTTCGTAGTCCTGGTAATCATTGACCGGGTTCTGCACGCCGGCCACCGTATAGGTACGCCCTTCGGCGGGCAGGCCCGGCCCGGTGATGGTGAGAACGGCATTATGGCCCAGTTCCGTAAACCAGTTAATCGTCATCTCGTGGGCACCGGGGCGCTGCAGATAGGGCAGCACCCGGAAACCGGGACGCGGATCCATGGGCTGAGTCACTCCGTCAACGACGACGGGATTCTCATTCGTAGAGGCGAGAGCCGGAGAATCGACTCCCGGGAGTACTGGGTCGGCTACGGCTGGCACGGTAAATGCCACCCCGACCGGCACTAGCGTAGCGGCAGCTAGAGCCGCTACTGCTCGACGCACGTGTCGCATGAATATCCTTCGCTTTGAGCTAGTCGGGGCGCGGATTGGCCCGACTCGGAAACACGCGTTTCCATTGCTCAAACTATTGAATTCGCCTTAATGAGCCGTAAACATCCCCTTAATTTAAGGAGCCCCGATTGAATATCACATTGCGACGTTACTACGGTGCGGCAGGTACTACGGTGCGGCTGTGCGGCGGGGCATGGTGGCACGGTGCGGCGCACCGTATGCGCCGTGGTGGTACGACGACGGCGCAGCTGCGCTGCGCGAATACGCGTGTGGGGTGGGAGGCTGAGCCTCCCACCCCACACGCCCGCCACACTAGCGAGCAGCTAATAAAATCCCCGAATTAGCCGAGGAGCTCCTCGAGCTTCTTCACGAGGGTCTTGCGGGCCTTGCCGGCCTTCTCCGCTTCGAGCACGCGGGCCACTTCAGCGGCATCCGCGCCCTGGGCGTATTCCACCACTTCGTCCACCTTCTTGGCGGCCGGGTCGAAAGCGTCCGCATCGCCAGCCGGCGCATCTGCGGCGGGTGTTTCCTCCGCGGGCGCGGCGTCGTCGCCCTCCACCGTGCTGGAGCCAGCCGCACTGTCCTCATCCACCGGGCCGTCCCACACGGGGCGGGACGGAGCGGCGGAGAAGTCCGGGGTCAGTTCTTCTTCCGGCTTTTCACCAACGACCTTGATGACATCCACTTCATTACCGTTAGTGTCCACAACCTTGGCCAGGCGCAGCGCCGAAATGAGAGCCTTGCCGCGGCGCAGTTCACCGCTGAAAGCCCCGAGCTGGCCGGTCTGGGCGGCCGCGGAAATGAACTGGTTGGGGTCCATGCCGTAAGACTGAGCCTGCTGAACCAGGAAGTTGAAGAGTTCATCCTGGGTGGTATCCACACCGAACTTCTTGGCCAGTTCGTCCAGGATGATCTGGTCACGCAGAGAATCGCGGATTTCCCCGCGGATTTCCTTGGCGTGGTCATCGTCGGTGGCGCGGTTTTCGGATTCGAGATGGCGTTCCACTTCAGCGTCGATCACGCGCTTGGGCAGCGGCACCGCGACATCCTCACGGAGCTTATCAAGCAGAAGATTACGGGCAGCCATGACCTGGACCTGGGCGGCATCCGTGGCGGCCTTCTCCGCCAGATCCGCGCGCAGTTCCTCAATGGTGTCAAATTCGGAGGCGAGCTGGGCGAAATCATCATCCGCTTCCGGAAGTTCAGATTCCTGCACCTTCTCCACCGTGACCTTAACATCGGCCTGCTGCCCGGCGTGTTCCCCGCCCACGAGCGTGGAGGTGAAGCTGAGCTCATCGCCGGCGGAGGCACCGTTGACGGCCTCATCCAGGCCATCGAGCATATTGTCATCACCGATGCGGTAGGAAACGCCCTCCACCGAATCAACTTCCTCACCGTCAATGCTGGCAAAGAGGTTAATGGTGACGTAATCACGGCTGGCGGCAGCGCGTTCCACCGTTGTGAGGGTGGCGAAGCGTTCGCGCAGTTGCTCGAGGCGTTCCTCTACCGCATCATCATCGGCATTGGTGGCTTCCACTTCGAAGCTGTACTGCGCCGGATCCGGGAGAACGATGGCCGGGCGCACATCCACCGTGACGGTGAAGGCGAGCGGATCGGTGGAGTTCTTCTCCATCGCCACGCCGGTCACGTCCACCGCGGGACGGCCCATGGGAACGAGATCGTGTTCTTCCAGAACGTCCTGGTAGTAACCGTCCAGGGAATCGTTAATTGCCTGCTCCACAATCGCGGCGCGGCCAATCTGCGCTTCGAGAACGCGCGCGGGCACGTGGCCCCGGCGGAAGCCAGGAATCTGCACCTGGTTGCCGATAGTCTTCGCGGCCTTGTCAATTTCCGGCTTGAATTCCTCAAAAGGAACCTCGACGGTCAGCTTTACCTGGGTGGGATCGAGCTGTTCGTAGGAGCTTTCCAACTTTTTCTCCAGTCTAAAAATGGGGGTGATAACCCTTGTCGATAGGACGAATTCGTCCCCTTACTGCGCCGCGCCGGGCGCGGGCATACCCGCTAATTCTACGGCACGCACCCTAGGTGATGGGAGTTCTAGCGTGAAACTACTCGCCATATGTGAACGCACTCTCACCCGCGTGCTACTTGCAGGCACGACGACGCAGCTGCCCGGTACCTCGCACCGAGGTACCGGGCAGCTGATAGCTCACTCGCTTACCAGCACAGCTGGCCGAGCAAGGTGATAAGGCTCAGGTCAATGAGGCTTAGAAGGCGGGAATGACCTCGCCGTTCGGCCAGGTATCACGGATGTACTTGGCAACCTCGGGGCTGTGCAGCGCGGCATCCAGCTTCTTCACACCCTCGAGCTTCTCACCGGTGGCCTTGGAGTTCCAGGCGAGGATATTGCCGTAGGGGTTATCGGTCGGATCTTCGGTGTAGATAGCGTCCTTGGAGGGAACCAAGCCGTTTTGCAGGGCGAAGTTACCGTTGATAATCGCGATATCCACGTCCGGGAGGATCTTCGGGACGGAAGGAGCATCAGCTTCGCGGAAGGTGAGGTTCTTCGGGTTCTCCACCACGTCGTAGATGGTGGGGGAAGCAACCTGCGGGTTGAGCTTGATGAGGTTGTTCTTCTGGAGCAGGTCGAGGGCCCGGGCCTGGTTGGACGGATCGTTGGTCACACCCACCACGGCATTGTCCTTGAGCTCGCTGAGCTGCTTGATCTTCTTGGAGTAAATGCCGTAGGGCTCGATGTGAATACCCGCGCCGTGATCCAGGGTGTAGTTCTTTTCCTTGATTTCGTTCTCAAGGTAGGGCAGGTGCTGGAAGTAATTCGCGTCGATTTCCCCGGCGTTGAGCGCCACATTGGGCTGCACGTAGTCGTTGTACTCGCGGATATCCAGGGTAAAACCGGCATCCTTGGCGAGGTTATCGTTGACGAATTCTAGGATTTGCTTATGCGGGGCCGGCGAGGCGCCGACCACGAGGCGCACCGCGCCGTCGTCGTTCTTCGCGGGGGCGGAGGAGGACGAATCCGAGCTACCGCAGCCGCTCAACGCGAGCGCGCTCACCGCAGCTACCAGGGCAATTTTTGAAAGCTTCTTCATGGTTAATATTCCTCTATTTTTCACAATGTTGGTGGTGATGACTTATCGCTGCACACCTTTTGTTGACAGCGCTGGTCCGGGTACTTCCCGGTGGTGCGTGACCCGGCCGGCGGTTCCTTAGCGGTGATCCACCAGCCGGCTGAGCATGTCACCCAGCGCCTGGATGACCATAACGAGGAGCACCAGCACGACCACCACGATCATGAGGACATCCGGGCGGTTATTGTAGTACCCGGCGTTTTGAGCCATGGCGCCCAGGCCGCCGCCGCCCACAGCACCCGCCATCGCCGAGTAGCCGACGAGGGTGACCGCGAGGATCGTGACGGATTGGACGAGTGCGGGCAGCGCTTCGCGCATGAGCACCCCGAACATGATGCGGGTGCGGGAAGCTCCCATCATGAGGACGGCTTCCACTTTGCCGCGCTCGACGCCCATGAGATTGGATTCCACCAGGCGCGCGAAGTAGAAGGCCGCGGAGATCGTGAGCGGAACGGTGAAGCCTTGCCAGGCGCTGCCCGTTCCGGCAATTGCACGCGAAAAGCCGATGAGAATAAAGACGAAGATGATGAAAGGAATGGCGCGGCCCACGTTGACAATAAAACCGAGGGTTTTATTGAGGAGCGGAGAGGGAAGTAGTCCCCCGCGGCCGGTTGCCACGAGGATCATCCCGAGGACAAGGCCCAGCGCCGAAGCGATAACGGTGGAGATACCCACCATAGCCAGTGTTTCGAAGGTAGCGCGGGCCAAGCCGTCTTTGATTTCCGGGGCATCGAACCAGGTGCCGCGCTCGTTGGGGAGGGCGGCCGCGGCGGATGCTACCGGCACGGAGAGAGCCGGGCTGAGAACTGCACTGAGAAGAGTGGTCATGCTGCCCGCACCTCCGCGGTGATTCCGGCGTTGTTCATCGCGGTGAGAACGGTATCAACCTGCGCGTTATCGACCACGAGGGCCAGGCGCGCAATCTGAATCTCACCGATGGATTCAAAAACACCCGCGCCAATATCGCAGCCGAGACGCGCTGCCAGGCTGAGGGCTTGAGATCCGGCGGTTTCACCGGGGCGGGCGGTAAAGGCAATGTCAATCACAGAACCAGAAATATTGGTCGTTTCAATATCCGGAGCGGGTACGAGGCGCCGCGCGAGGGGTGAACTTACGTCCGCGAGCACGCTTTCAATGGTGCCACCGGCGGTAATCCGACCCGATTCGAGGAGGGTCACCGAATCGCAGATGCGGCGCACCACGTCCATTTCGTGGGTGATAATAACGACGGTCACCCCGTAGGCATCACGAACCTCGCGTAGCAGTTCCAGGATCTGCAAGGTGGTATCCGCATCCAGTGCGGAGGTGGGCTCATCGCAGAGCAGCACTGACGGAGTGGTGGCTAGGGCGCGCGCAATGGCCACGCGCTGGCGCTGCCCGCCCGATAGCTGGGAAGGATAAGAATCGCCCCGATCAGCAAGGCCGACGACGCCCAGCAGCTCGCGCACTCGTTCGGCTATCTTCGCGGATTTTTCCCCGGCGATCTGGAGGGGATAGGCGATATTATCCGCGGCGGTACGTGCCTCGAGCAGGTTGCCGCCCTGGAACACCATTCCGATGGTGCGCCGCGCCGCGCGTAATTTCGAGGGCGGCAGCGCGTTGAGATCTTCGCCGTTAATGCGAATGGAGCCGCTGGTGGGTTTTTCCAGGGCGGTGAGGCAGCGAATAAGGGTGGATTTACCCGCCCCCGATTCGCCAACGATGCCGTGGATTTCTCCCGTGGGGATAGTAAGCGAGATGCCGCGCAGCGCCGCCACGGATTCCGCTCCGCGGCGCGGGTAGATCTTCTCCACCTCTGCTAGTTCGATCATCTCGTATCCCCTGACATTTCCCTTAGTGTGCCCAACGGGGCTGCTGCGCACAGTCAATCATCGTAGGTGTTTTTGCCGGCGACAACAACGCAATGGCTCACTCATGAGATACGCCACGGTAGGTTTCGAGGGCGAAAACAGCGCTATCCCCTCGGTTTCCCCGGTATTTCCACGTTTTCCTTCCCGGCGGTACCGGTGAAGGTTTTGCGCAAATACTTTATCAAGGTTCCCGAGGGGATAGCTATCAAGCTTCTGGCCTGCTATTTCACTTAGCCGCGGTACTTACGGCGTAGCGCGTAACCGCCCAGGATGAGCGCGGCCGCTCCTGCAATCACGGGCACCGCCGCGGCGCCCGTATGCGCGAGCTTGGCCGCGGGGCGCTTGACCTTCACCGTCGGAGCCTTCTGCTCTGGCGCGGGCTTCGGGTCAGCTGGAGCGCTCGGGCCAGCGGGCCCACTCGGCGTTCCGGGTGTTCCAGGCTCCTGCGGCGTGTTCGGATCGCTGGGCGTTCCGGGCGTTCCAGGCGTACCGGGCGTTCCAGGCGTTCCAGGCGTACCCGGTTGCGGATCCGGGGTACCCGGCACTTCTGGTTTCTCCGGAGTGCCCGGCGTCCCCGGGTCATTCGGCTCGCCCGGAGTTCCGGGCTCCGGGGCAGGATCGACCGGCGGATCCGGGTTCACCGGCGGCTCAGGCACGGGACACGCGCGGGCGGAAATATCGAAGCTCCACTCGGTCGTAGCGCCAGCGGCGAGGGTGTAACGCTCCGGATCCTTAAGCTGCGCTGTCACGGTCACGGTGCCGTTATTCTCCGTGCGGGTGTACTCCACAAAGGAGGAGTCCGGAATGGTGACCGTGGCTGGAGTACCGCAGCTATCTGCCGGAACCAGCGTCGGAGCAATCGGGGTCACCGCCGGCTTTTCCAATGGAGTAGCAGCACACGCGGTTGAGGTGAGATCCAGGGTCCAGGTGGCCTCACGATGATTCTTATCAACCGTGTAGCTCGCCCCGGCACCCGGACTCGCAATGAGATACCCGGGTTTCGCCGTAGCGATCACGGTTGCCGTGTTTCCGTTGATTTCCGGCGTTCCATACGTCACGCCTTCATTCTCCGGCAGCGTCACCTGTGCCGGTGCCACGCTTCCGCTCCCGTCACAGGGCTGCGGGGCGGTCACGGGCGCTGCGGGCACAATGATCTTGCCGTACACCGGCGTCAACGTAAGATCCTCGGCCGGCATGGCGAAGCTCAGCGCACTATCGGACGGGTTCTCCTGCGCATTCTGCCCGAGGGCCTCCGCGCTCAGCTGCTCGGTTGGCGTGGCCAGGTCAGATACCGTCCACCAGGCGAAGGGAAGAGTCTGCTCCCCCGCCGAAATGCTCAGCTGCGCGCTCGTGCCCACCTGAGCTTGCGGCGCGGTGAAAATATGCTGCCGCACGGTGCCATCCGGATAGTGCGCCGAACCAGGTTCGGTCACCTGACCGGTAATGGAATCAGTTTGCGCCGTGGTGCCGATCTGCGCCACGTACCCCTGGCCAATCGTCCAGTTTCCGGTGCGCTGCCCCTTGTGATTGACCACGAAGCGTGCACGGGTATTGGAGGACACGGGGCTGGTACCAGCCGGGCCGGCCGCCTTGTTCCGGTCGAGGTTATCATCGACCGTAAAAGCACCGTCAGCAAATTCGGCCAGGGCAAAAGTGCCGGGCTTGGTCACGCCGATACGCTCCCCAAATTCGGTATTCGGGCAGGTGAGGTAGGCGCCGTAGCCACCAACGGTTTGGGCGGTAACATCCCCCGTGCCCAGGAAGCGGCAGGCGCCCTGACCCGCAGCGACGATCGCCGGGGCATTCTTGGCCCCGTTCATCTTAATGAGGCTCTCACCGGTGCTCGCGAAGGTCACACCGGTGGCACCCACAACTCCGCCAGCAACATTCGCTGAGGAAGCGGCCACCGTGAGAGTGGCTGCGCCGTCGGCCTTTACCTGGCCTTCGCCGTATACCCCGTACCCTTGAGATTGCGAAGAAGACGTGACATCAAGTGACGCGGTTCCAGCAACATTGAGATTTCCCCTGCTGTACAAGCCGTAACTCGATTTTCCTTGCGCCGTTGCCCGCGCCGTGACCTTCGCATTGGTGATGTTCATAACGTCGCCGGTGTTATCTACACCGCCGCCACCGGCCTGCATAATCGCCGTTGCCGTGGAGGTGTTGGAGGTGGCTTCCGCCGTCACCGTAGCACCCTGGGAACCGTCAATATTGAGGTTCTTCCAGGCGTTAATTCCGGTTGCCAAACCCGTTTCGTTGGTCACTCGTGCCGTGACCTGAACATTGCCGCCGATGCTAAGATCCGCGGTGCTGCGAATCGCGGTGCTCATCGCGGTATTGTTATCTCCGCTCCCGCACTTTTCGCAGGTAATATCCCTACCCACGGCGGTGAGCTTTCCCTGACCGATAATTTCGATCGGCGCACCGGAAGAATCCAGCCCGATAGAGCCGCCCTTCAGCCACTTAGCGGACGGATCACTATCGGCCACATTGACCGGATATTTATTGATCGTATTTGTGGCATCGAAGGTGGCGTCGCCATCAAAATCGAGGACGTATTTATACAGGCCGTCCTGGTTACCGGCAAAATAGAGGGCGTTCGCGGTGTAGCCGCCCTCGCTCGCGGTGAAAACATTCGTACCGCTGAACTTGACCGTCACATCGGAAGCGATCTTGCCCGTGTCCACGGACACGCCGCGCTTGTAGGCGTTCGCGGCGTCCTGCACATAATTATTGAACCACAGGGTTTTCGTGGCAGCGTTCCAGGAAATTTTGTTATCACCGGTAACGAAAGACTGATCCAGGCAGTACGTCACACTATTGGTGTAGTAACTATCCTGGGCCGGGTAGGTTTTCCCATCATCCGGCTTGGCGGTGCGGAGCGTGCGGCCCGTGCAGCTATTGCCGGTCGCGTTCACCACGACCGAGGTCACATCGGCGACCGCATCGGCAGGCACAAAACCGGCCGGTAGCTCGCCCGCGGCCGAGGGAGCTGCCACTGCGGAGGTGACAGCCCCTATCCCAGAACCTACAAGTATTAGCGCAGCTCCGACTGCGGCAGATTTTCTCAACATAATGATCCCAACGACATAGGTGCAATCACTATTAAAGAATACCTACATATTGAAAACATTATGGTAAAAGTGGGCCATTTCCTTATTTAGACACGGTAATAAAAGACACGATAGAAAACGCCACTGAGCAGTGAGAAATATTTCGCCTGGCTATCGCAGAAAAATGGAGCGAGTGAGGAGAATCGAACTCCCATCATCAGCTTGGAAGGCTGAGGTTTTACCACTAAACTACACTCGCATACGAACGCTTGCGCGAACGCTACCCGAAGAGAATACCATCCCACCCCCAAGACTTCCACTCCGATGGCACTCTCCTGTGGCGTGGGCATCGCCGGCCGGAATCTATTACACTAGGCACGTTGCTTAGGTGCGGCCGGCAGCCTTCAGTTTTCGGCGCACGGCAACGTACATACAACCAGTACGGGACGTGGCGCAGTTTGGTAGCGCACCCGCTTTGGGAGCGGGGGGTCGCGGGTTCAAGTCCCGCCGTCCCGACCGTGCGACGTTTCGTCCAGTGCCACCTCGCCACATTTCACGAACGACGCCGCCGCCAGCTCCGCCGCGCAATTCCCACAAAATCCAAGCCGACCAGGATGTACGTCCTTGATTGACACACCCCACTCCAGCACCTACCCCAATCCATTTCAACCCCCACACCACCGACTTTTCCGCATATTTTCACGTAATTCTTATAAAGCACCCGCGTGATCAAACTTACACAACTTACCGCAGCACACCCTTTCCATAGGCCTTTCGTCCCGCTAGATTGGGTTACGTGGCGCCAGTCACGGCACCGCACTCACCAGAGCTACTCAATGAGGAGAAAAATATGAAGGCTCTTGTCTACGGAGGTCCGGGAATTAAGGAATGGAAAGAAGTTCCCGACCCGCAAATCCAGCAGCCCACCGACATCATCGTCAAGATGGAAGCAACCACGATCTGCGGTACGGACCTCCACATCCTCAAGGGTGACACCCCGGAAGTGGAACCCGGGCGCATTCTGGGCCACGAGGGAATTGGCCGCATCACCGAAGTTGGCTCGAACGTGACAAATCTCAAGGTCGGCGACCGGGTGATTCTCTCCTGCGTGAGCTCCTGCGGGCATTGCTCCTACTGCCGTACCGGAATGTACGCCCACTGCATGGATCCCGAAGGTATGCCCGGCGTCGGTTGGATCTTCGGCTACATGATTGACGGAACCCAAGCCGAATACGTGCGCGTGCCCTTCGCGGAGAATTCCGTGTACAAGATTCCGGAAGGTGTGAGTGATGCGGAGGGTATTCTCCTCTCCGATATTCTTCCTACCGGTTTCGAAATTGGGGTGCAGAACGGCAAGGTCAAGCCGGGCGATGTTGTCGCGGTGATCGGCTCGGGTCCCGTGGGGTTGGCGGCAGTGATGACGGCGCGCCTGTACGGGCCGGCCAAGGTCATCGCCATTGACCTGGATGATAAGCGCCTGGATCGCGCCCGTGATTTCGGCGCCACCCACACGGTCAATAACGGCTCCGCCGATTGGAAGGAGCAGGTTATGGCCCTGACCGATGGTTTAGGTGTCGACGTCGCCATCGAGGCGGTGGGCGTACCCGCTACCTTCGATACCTGCCTCCAGATCGTGCGCCCGGGCGGCCACGTTGCCAATGTGGGCGTGCACGGCAAACCGGTTAACCTGCCGATCGACAAGCTATGGATCGCCAATATCAATATTTCTATGGGTCTGGTTTCGACCAATACCCTGGAAATGCTGCTCAAGTTGGTGGCCGCGAAGAAGCTACCCGCCGACAAGTTCGTCACCCACGAATTCGCCTTCGAGGACATTATGGAAGCTTACGAGGCGTTCATGCACGCCTCGGATACCAACGCCCTCAAGGTTCTCATCCACTAAACCAACTTCCCACTAATGTAGTCTGTCCCCTCAAACCACCAGAACTGTCCTCGGGCTCCTAACAGCCTTCCCTCGTTCAGTAGCCCGAGGACGCATCCCCTACGGCCGGGCGCTCCCGTAAGCGCCCGGCCGTAGGGCCGTGGTGGCGCACGAAGAGTTTCTCCGCCCCGCTCAGGAGCGCGAGCCCGGCCAGGTCATTGGGCTGGTAGGGAATGGAGAGGAGCCCGCCATCCAGGGCCCGGTCGGTCAGGAAACTGGTGGAGGAAGCAGTGGCCTCCGGATGGTGCAGGTCCCACACCAGAAGACCAGCGAGGAGAGCCGCTGCGGTATCCGCGGAAAGGGGCGGGTATCCCAGCCGTTCCAGGCCGGCGTACCCAGCACGCAGCGGCTGGGAAATGAGCACTGATTCGGTGCGGGACATCGGCGCAATAGTGTAGGAAATAGTGCGGCCGGCTTCCCGTTCCACGGTGGCACGCCATCGCCCGATGCGTTTCGCGGCGGCGTAATTGGGGCCCTGGATATCTTGGAGCAGATTAACGACGCCGCCCTCGCGAGCGGGCCGCGCCCCGGAAAGTTTCGCCCAGCTGCGGATCGCCGTTCGGGAGACCCGTCCGCCGGGAAGTCCAGCGGCGCCAGCCGCTGCGGCGTCGTTCCCCGGAATCGGGTAGGCATCCGTAGGTGAACCGTACCAGGCGAAAGCGGCGTCGCTTTCTTCGCCCACCATGCGCAGCACGGCGTCCGCTCCCGCTTCCACCAGCAGGAATTTATATCCGGGCGCGTAAAGGGTATCCACCACCACGAGGTCACCGGGCAGGGAGAGGAGCCAACCTGCCACCGCATCCGGAGCGGCGGTTACATCGCCGAAACCCGGAGGCGCAATATGCAGCTTGCCGGCAGTTTCCAGAGCCCGGGCGCGGAGGGTGCGCATACGGCGCGATTCGCTGCGCCCCACTCCCGCCACCCGCGCGCCGGTGGCCAGCAGCGTGGGTGCGGGCGAAAGCTCCGCTCCGGCACCGAGCACCGCCACGGTGCGCCCCTCCAGACGCATCATCTCCGGGTTCTCCACCACCTCGGTGAGCGCGGTCAACACCCCCGGCCGCACCCGCCCCTGGGCTTCCCACAGCGCGAGGTGCTCCAGGAGCTCCGTGCCGCTCAAGTACACGTATTCCCCGCGGGCGTCCCTGCGGGTTGCCCCGCGCAGGTGTTCCGGAATCTCCCGGCCTCGGAAAGGCACGGTGAAGGGGCACGGCACCGTGGTCCCCCGGACAATTTCACCCCGGGGCGCCCCCGCGCGCGGGCGTAGCTCAGCTAGGGGCGTACCGTCATGCAAGGTGAGCGTATGGTGCACGAAGTCCAATCCGGTGCGCGCCACCTGCGCCCCGTGGGCCGGATCGTCAATGCGGGTCAGCTGCACGTAGGGCTCACGGTACGTGCGCCGCCATGGGATAGCTTCCTCAAGGGCGGTGGCAAGCGCGGTATCGCCCTCCGCAAAGACTTCCACCATGCCGCGTGAAACCGCGGTGCTCGAAGGTTTCCCTTCACGGACAGGGAGCACGATGCCGGCCTGAGCTTCGTGTAATTCCGGGCTGGTGTAGCGCAGGTGGACGAGGTCGCGTCCCGTGCGTTCCTCTACAACGGCAACGGTGCCTTCTTCCCCGACGGCGCGCAGCACCACCTTTTGGGGCAGCACCAGGGGCGCACGGAAAGTGACCTCCCCGCGTCCCGGTGCATCCCCGCGCACGCCGAGCTGGCCGCAGGCCCAAGCATCGGTAGCGGCACCGTGAAGCACGGCCCCGCTAAAGCCGAAGAGGCGTGCGGTGGCTCCGGAGAGGTGGATCGGGTTGATATCTCCGGTCAGGCGGGCCCAATGGCGCGCATCCGTGGCGGTAAAGCGCCGCTCGGCGAGGGCATGAGGACTGGCGTAGCGCAGATGCCCGTTCTCATCCACCCCGAATTCGGCACGGAAATCCAGCGCGGTGCCGGGGAAAGACGATGCTAACGGCGCCGACGGCGCAGATGGCGCGGACGGCTCGCCATGGACTGCCGGTGCGGGTGATGTCTTGGCCCGCGACTGCGCCACGTCCTCCGATTGCGCCACATCCTCCGGCTGCGGCACTTCTCCGAGCACGCGGGCGGGGCTCCCGGTGCTGCCCCGGTCCAAATAACGGGCGTTTTCCCGGTAACATACTGCGCCGTCGTACAAAATATCCGCCACAATGCGCAGCGCCGTACCTTGATCATCGCGCTCGAAACTGGCGACCAATGCCCGCACCGTAAGCGGGCGGCCAAAAGGTACGGGGCTGAGGATTTCCCACCGTAGGTCAGTGATAACAGCACCGGTGGCCACCAGGGGCAGGCGCGTATCGGCAAGAATATCGAGAGTGGGGCCTAGGCATAGTTGGTGCAGCAATGCGGCCGGGGCGTGCCCGCCCACGCCCCCACCGGCGAAACGCGCAATTGCTTCCCCCACGGCGCGCTCGGCAACCGCGTGGACTTTTACCCGCGGCAGCTCATCAGCGTGGGGAACGGCGCGGCGGCTGAGTTTTTGGCGGGCAGCGGCAGCAAGAATGGCGGCGTAGCGACGGGTTTGCATGGGGCCCCTTTCGTCGGTGTCTCTTCCATTTTAGGAAAACAGCCGCTCTCCTGCCGGCAGCACGCCAGCAGTCAGACTTGGAGTTGTCCCGTGGCCCCGTGGCGGCACTACAACACAAAAATACCCTCGTGAGGTAACCTCACGAGGGTATGCAAGCTTGAGTTTCCCACGGACTTAGTCCGAGAGCAGCCCCTTCTTGTAAGCCTTGGCCAGCTTGCGCGGGATGCGCACTTCGCGGCCCCGCACGCGGACGGTCTGGAGCTCAGTGAGCTCGGCCTTCCACTGGGAGCGACGAGAGCGGGTGTTGCTGCGGGACATCTTGCGCTTAGGTACTGCCATGTCAACCGCTCCTCTCTACTTTCCGGGCCGCCCTGCGCAGCCGCTACGAATCTTCGTGTATATCAGCATCACTGGGGACGCTTCAATAACACACAGCGAATGAGTCTACCTCATCATCTCCTCGCCGCGCCAGACCGCACGTGTGAGATATCAAGCATCACCGTCACCATGGACGGCACGGGGTGGCACGCCGGGCACGGTGCGTCACGGCGAGGATGGCGGGCACGGTGCCGCACCGCGGGGCGCGCACCCCAGGAACGGCCCCTCGCGCCCCGTATAGGCACCGGTGATGAGAGAATACCGATATGTCGGATGTGCTTTTAGAGGCCGGGGCTCGCTACGAAACCGAACTTGAGATCAAGCGTTCTCGTTTTATTACGGTGCTGGCGCGGGTTTCCACCGAGGCGGAGGCGCGCGCCGTGATTGACGGCGAAAAGCGGCGTTTCCCCGACGCCCGCCACCATTGCAGCGCCTACGTGGTGTCTATCCCCAGCAGTGCTCCGATACACCGTTCTTCTGATGATGGTGAACCCTCCGGCACCGCCGGACGCCCCATGCTCGACACCCTCCTCGGCGCAGGGATTACCGACGTCGTTGCCGTAGTCACTCGATATTTTGGTGGAACGCTGCTGGGAACAGGAGGACTGGTGCGGGCGTATTCGGATTCTGTCACCCAAGCTCTCGGCCAGGCCCAACTGGTGGAACGGCGCATTGTGCCCCGTTACCAGGCCGCCCTCCCCCATTCCGATGCCGGCAAATATGTTGCGGCTTTCTCGAGCGCCGGTTTCAACCCCGAAGTGGAGTACCACGACCACGGTGTTGAACTGCGCATATCTACTGAGCGCGGAACAGCCCTGGCCGCTATGATGGCAGAGTTGTCCGCGGGGAATGTCGGCGTCGTACAAATTGATGACGCAATTATCGAGGTCCCCTACCTGGATAAACATGACGCGACTCCTCTAAAGAGTTAAAATAAACAAAAACGGCCGCATCGTGCTGTGCCGTATCGACACACGTCAACCACTGAATGCGGTGATGCCATGAGAAGCCCCTTGCGGACGCACAAGAAAACCGGACCCAAACCGACTTTCACTGCCGATGATGCAATCGACGCAGTCTTCGATATCGGTTTGGATCGGTTCACACTCGGCCAGGTCGCCGAGAAACTCGGCGTAGCAACTTCAGCTCTCTACCGTCTTTTCAAAAGCCGCGAAGACCTCATGGAAGCATGCCTGGCGCGCGTCTCGAGCGAATATCCCGCACCGGAAGGGGATAGCGCAGATGCCTTGCTGCGTGATTATGCGAATAAAGTGTGGAAGCTCATGGATACCCATCCGGGGCTAGATCTGCTTTTCGTGCAGTTTTCCGCCACTTCACGCTTTATCGCCCCGCACCTCAACGCCCTCATTAATGCGCTCGAAGATATCGCGGGCTGGGATGTCGAAATTGGGTTGCTCGCGGTGGACACCGTAACCAATATCATTATGGCCACCCACGCGGCGGCCGCTTCGTTTAATAACGTCAAAGATGATGCCGATATTGCCCAGCCCACCCGCGGAAATATCGTATTGTTCTCCCGCCTGAAATGGCGCGACCGGGCCAACCTCGATACCAAACTCGATTTCCTCATTCCGGCTTTCGCTGCGGAGGCCGAGCGCCGCGCGCGGGAATCGGCTACCACTTCCCGCGATTAGCCGGGGTATCTGCCCAGGTCTATCCACATCTCGGGCCACGCGTATCCGCTTGCGCTCCAGAAAATACTATGGAGCAGCGGGAACAAGATAGCTCGCAGCGGCGTTAGCGTACCCGAGGAGGAAAATATGACCATTTTCAATGACGCTACTGAACTTGTGGGGCACACGCCCCTCGTCCGTATCAACAAGCTCGCGGAGGGCAGCTCCGCGGAAGTCCTCGCCAAGCTTGAGTTTTACAATCCCGCGAATTCGGTAAAAGACCGGGTGGCGGTTGCCATTATCGACGCCGCGGAAAAGTCCGGCGCATTGCGCCCCGGCGGCACCATTGTGGAGGGCACGTCCGGCAATACCGGGATCGGCCTGGCCTGGGTGGGTGCCGCGCGCGGTTACAAGGTTATTTTGACGATGCCAGCTTCCATGTCGGTGGAACGGCGCATGCTGCTGCGTGCTTTCGGGGCTCGCTTGGAGCTGACCGATCCGAAGGAAGGCATGCGCGGGGCGGTGGCACGCGCCGAAGAAATCGTGGCAACTACCGAGAACGCAATTCTGGCCAGCCAGTTCACGAACATCGCCAACCCTGCCATTCACGAAAAGACCACGGGTGAGGAAATCTGGGCGGATACCGAAGGCAAGGTGGATTACTTTGTTGCCGGTATCGGCACCGGGGGCACCATTACCGGGGCGGGGCACGCGCTGCGCCGTCACAATCCGGACGTGAAAATTATCGCGGTGGAGCCCGCCGAATCACCGCTGCTTTCCGAGGGGCGGGCCGGTTCGCACGGCATCCAGGGTATCGGAGCGAATTTCGTGCCCGAGGTGCTCGATACGGAGCTTTACAACGAAGTCATCCCGGTTCCCACCGCGAAGGCTCTTGAGGTGGCCCGCGCCGCTGCTACCTCGGAAGGCCTGCTGCTGGGTATTTCCGGAGGCGCCGCGCTCCACGCCGCCCTCGAGGTCGCCGGGCGCGAGGAAGCCGCCGGCAAGCGCATCGTCGTGATCATCCCCGATTTCGGTGAGCGCTACGCTTCCACTCCCCTTTTCGATCCCTACCGCGACTAGTGGTAGGTACCGGTACGACGGCGCAGGCCAACGTGGCACGGGAACATCAGCCCACGGCGCGGACGGCCGGCTAGAGTAGAGCCTATGGGTTTATCTCGAGCACTCCGGATGATGCGGGAAGATATTGATACAGCGCGCCGGCACGATCCGGCGGCGCGTTCCCGCTTGGAAGTGGTACTGGCTTACTCCGGCGTGCATGCCGTATGGGGGCACCGGGTGGCGCACGCGATGTGGGAGGCAACGCCGCGACTCAGGCTGCCAGCACGTCTCCTCTCCCAAGCCACCCGGTTGCTCACCGGGGTGGAAATCCACCCCGGTGCCCACATTGGCCGCCGTTTCTTCATTGACCACGGCATGGGTGTGGTCATCGGGGAAACCGCGGAGATCGGCGATGATTGCATGATCTACCACGGGGTGACCCTGGGTGGGTCATCAGCCGAACCGGTCAAACGCCATCCCACCTTGGGAAATGGCGTCATGGTGGGGGCAGGCGCGAAAATACTAGGCCCTGTCCACATTGGGGACGGTTCCCAGGTGGGCGCGAACGCCGTCGTCGTTCATGATGTGCCGGCGGAAGCGACCGCGGTGGGAATCCCCGCGCGAGTACGCACCCCGGTCCATCACGAACCACTCATTGACCCGGCAATATATATTTAGGGTCTTTTTAGGCGCCTTCGTACCGCGCGATCTGGTCGATGCGGCGCTGGTGGCGCTCATCTTCACTGAAGGGCGTCTCCAAGAAAAGCTTGACCAGGTTCCAGGCTTCTTCCGGGGTGTGCTGGCGCGCGCCGATAGAAATGACGTTGGCGTTATTGTGTTCGCGCCCGAGCTTGGCCGTATCCTCATTCCAGGCGAGGATGGCACGCACCCCGCGCACCTTATTCGCCGAAATCTGCTCGCCGTTTCCGGAGCCGCCCAGCACGATGCCCAGCGACCCGGCGTCGTCTACAACGCCCTGCCCGCAGGCAATACACGGGGCGGGGTAATCATCGAGCGCGTCATAGGTTTTGGCGCCGTGGTCCACCACTTCGTAGCCACTCTCTTCGAGCTTCTCCACCAGGAATTCCTTGAGCTCGAAACCGGCATGATCTGTTCCAATATGTACTCGCATGCAGCCATCCTATCCTATTGTGCCGCTTGTCACTTTTACTTCGGGGTGGTGCGCCGGTGGCGATGCGCTATTTAAAGTGTCGTAGGCGTCCACTACCCTGGACACATGACTGATACTGCTTTACATGCTGTGCTTTCGGGTGCTGATACTTCGGTGCGCCCCCAGGATGATCTTTTCCGTGCCGTCAATGGCACCTGGTTGCGTGAGAAGGAAATTCCGGCCGATCAGGTGTCGGTGGGTTCCTTTATCGATCTGCGTGATGAGGCTGAACTCCACGTACGTGAGCTCATTGAAAAGGCCGCGGATGCGGCAGATGCGGCGGGCGCGGCCAGTTCGGAAACGGCCGCGAATTCCGCACCGGGCGTTCCGGCGGAATCGCTGGCGAAGGTGGTGGCCCTCTACCGTTCTTTCGTTGATACCACTGCGATTAATGAGAAGGGCATCGCTCCCCTCGCCGCTGATCTTGATCCGGTGGCTAGTGCGAAAACAAAGGAAGATCTGGCGCGCGTGATCGGTGCGCTCATGCGCACCGGGGTGGATAGTTTCTTCGGGGTAGATGTCTCCCCCAGCCTGGCCAATCCCAATGTGAACGAGTTTTCTATCGGGCAGTCCGGCCTGGGCTTACCGGATGAAGCCTATTACCGCGAAGCGCAATTCGCTCCGGTCTTGAGCGCTTACCGGGATTTCGTGCCGCAACTGGCCCAGCTCGCTTTTGCTGAGAAAGCCACCGAACCCAGCGCTGCTATTACGGCCGCCGCCGGGCGCGTCATCGATGTGGAAACGAAACTCGCCGCCGCGCATATGAGCCGCACGGATGCCCGGGATATGGATAAGGTCAATAATCCAATGTCCTTCGCGGATTTCGTGGCCTCGGCCCCGCAATTCCCCTGGGCTACCGCGCTGCGCGCTATTGGTTATGACCCCGATCAGCTCGGCACCATTATTGTGACCACCCCGCAGGCCCTGCAGGCCGCCGCGCAGCTGTGGGAAGAAACCCCGCTGGAAACCTTGCAGGAATACACCCGCTGGCGCATTCTGCTCGCGCGTGCTTCCTACCTTCCCGAAGTGATCGACGCAAAGAATTTCGATTTCTACGGCAAGGTGCTCGCCGGTACCACCCAGCAGCGGGACCGCTGGAAGCGTGCGGTGCAGCTGGTCAATGGTGTGCTCGGTGAAGCGGTGGGGCAACTCTACGTGGCCTCCTATTTCCCGCCCGAACACAAAGCCACCATGGATCAACTGGTGGCGGATCTCTTGGATGCTTATCGCCTTTCCATCCGGGATCTTGACTGGATGAGCGATGCCACCAAGGAGCGCGCCCTGGCCAAGCTGGATACTTTCGCCCCGAAGATCGGCTACCCCGAAAAGTGGAAGGATTATTCCTCCATGCAGATCGGTACGGATCTGCTGGCCAATATTCGTGCGGCCTGCGAATTTGGGGTGGAGGAAAACATCGCGAAGCTCGGCAAGGAAGTTGACCGCAGCGAATGGCATATGAATCCGCAAACGGTCAACGCCTACTACAACCCGCAGTGGAATGAGATCGTATTCCCGGCGGCTATTTTGCAATGGCCTTTCTTTGAGCAGGATCGCGATGCGGCCTTCAATTACGGGGGTATTGGCGCGGTTATCGGCCACGAAATCGGGCACGGTTTCGATGACCAGGGTTCCAAGTTTGATGCGGACGGCTCCCTCAACAACTGGTGGACTGATGAGGACCGCGCGGAATTTGAGAAGCGCACCGCGGCTCTTATCGCGCAATTCAATTCCTATATTCCGGCCCAGTTGAACGGTGACGAAGCTTTCCACGTTAATGGTGAACTCACCCAGGGTGAAAACATCGGGGATTTGGGCGGCCTGTCCATCGCACTCAAGGCATATGAGATCCACCTGGAACGCGAGGGCCTCACCCTGGACAGCGCTCCGGTGATTGACGGCTACACCGGCGCGCAACGCGTCTTCCTGTCCTTCGCCAAGATCTGGCAGGGGAAGAACCGCGACGAATGGGCCCGCCAGCTCATTGCCATCGACCCGCACTCCCCGTCCGAATTCCGCTGCAATGGCACGGTCAAGAATATCGACGCCTTCGCGCAGGCTTTCGGCTTGGAAGAAGGCGATGGCCTTTACCTCGCCCCGGAAGAGCGCGTGCGTATTTGGTAAAGGTACTTCTTGCCCGTAGTCGGAGACATGCGGAAGTAGTACCACGCCGGCGCTAACGCGCGCCTAGATGCCACGGCGTACCGGCGGCGGGGTGCCGGACTGACCAGGCCCACTTATCCATGACATCTGTCATGAAGAAGTGGTGATTCTTGGCAGTTCCGGTGCCCCGCCGCCCATTTTTACACTGATGGCATGAACACAATACCCGGGGCCAACCCGCCCCATCCGGTCCCTACCGCGCACCCCGCTGTTGCGGCCCGCTCCCTCAGCCGTTCTTTCGGACAAGTGCGCGCCGTGGATAATCTGTCGCTCACGATCACTACCGGGGAAATCGTGGCACTCCTCGGCCCCAACGGAGCCGGGAAAACCACACTCCTCGATATGGTCCTCGGCTTTACCAAACCCAGCCGCGGCACCCTTGAAGTTCTCGGCCGGGATCCCGGCTCCCCGGCCCTCACCGGGCACATTGGCGCCATGTTGCAGACCGGCGGGATGCTACGCGATCTCACCGCCGCGGAAACCCTCCATTTCCTCGCTGATTGCCTTCCCTTCCATCTGCCGGTAGCTGATGTCATTGAGCGCGCCGGCATGAGCGACTTCGCCTCCCGGAAAATCGCCAAATGCTCCGGCGGCCAAATCCAGCGCATCCGTTTCGGTGCCGCGCTGCTATCAGACCCGGAGCTACTTATCCTCGATGAACCCACCGCGGGGCTGGACGCCACGGCGCGCCGTGACTTCTGGGAGCACATTCGGGCCGACGCCGCCCGCGGACGCACCATCATCTTCGCCACCCATTACCTCCAGGAAGCCCAAGATATGGCCGAGCGGGTCATCCTCATGAATAACGGCCGCATCGTAGCGGACGGGAGCGTTGCTACTATCACCGCCCAGCAACGCCACCACCTCACCGTCACCTGGAATCCGCAGGCGAGTATCACCCCGGAAGAAGTAGCCCGGCGCGCAGGCGCTGACACGGTCGAACGAGACGGTGACCTGGTGCGTTTCACCGTGGCGGATTCTGATCGGCTTGCCGCCGTGATTCTCAACGAAGGTCTCGGCTCCCATCTTCAGATTT
This sequence comes from Actinotignum stranguriae, assembly GCF_051265215.1. Taxonomy (NCBI): domain Bacteria; kingdom Bacillati; phylum Actinomycetota; class Actinomycetes; order Actinomycetales; family Actinomycetaceae; genus Actinotignum; species Actinotignum stranguriae. The sequence goes on along the minus strand of NZ_JBOZCJ010000021.1, from coordinate 15,891 downwards.
CTGCCGCCAGCCTCGAAGATGCTTTCTTCACCCTCACGGCCTCCCCGCACACCGATTCACCCGCCACTGCGGCACCCGAAGGAGCCCGCTCATGACCACTCCCGTAACCAGTCCGGCGACACCCCGTTCCCGCACCAGTATTTTCTTCTCCTATATCCGCCACGAGCTCTGGCGAAATTTGCGGATGGTGGATTCCCTGATCTTCCTTATTGCCCTCCCCCTCGTGATCTTCGCGGTTTTCGGGGTGGCCTCACCGGGAACCGATAAGCACATTCCTGGCGGCACCATCGCCGCCTACGTCATGGTGAGCTTGGCCCTCTACGGGGCGGCCACCGCGGCGACATCCATGGCGGGCGCCGCCGCCGTGGAACATGACAGTGGCTGGGGCCGCCACCTAGCCCTCACCGGGATGCGCCGCGGGGACTATCTGGCAGGCAAAATCATTGTCAGCCTCCTCATCGCCTGCCTCCCCATCGGCGCGACCTTCCTCCTCGGTATTCTCACCACGGCGCAATTTGATACCCCCGGAATCTGGCTCGCGAGCGCCGGACTGTGCCTGGTAGGCGTATTTCCCTTCGCGTTCTTCGGTCTGGCCGTAGCCCTGGCATTACGCAGTGAAACCGCGGTGTCCATTGCCTCCGGCGTGGTGGTGCTTCTCGCTTTCCTCGGTAATCTTTTCATGCCGCTGAGCGGGGCAATGATGGAGATGGCCCGCTACACGCCCTTCTACGGGGCAGGCGTGCTGGCCCACTGGCCCCAGAACGGGGAGGTTATTATTACCGGTGCTTTCGCCACGCCGGGTATGCCAGAGATCCTTCCCACCGAATCCTTCGCCTGGGCAATCGGGAATGTGGTGGTGTGGACGCTTATTTTCGCGGCACTGGCGCTCCTGGCCCTGCGCCGTTCGACGGTGCGGCGCTAGAGTACGGGCGCTAAGGTACGGCTAACGTGCGAGCACAGCACCGGGCACGAGCGGCGGCCGCGGAAGAGCTTCGCGACCGCTATGCTCGTTCTATGGCCCCATCCTCCGCCGCGTCGTCTCCCGCAGTCTCATCGACCACCGCCGCGCCGCGGACCTCCGCGCCGTCCCCAGCTAGCCATTATCTAAATCGCATGTGGCGCACCGCCAACCAGATACCGGCAGCCCCCACTACTCGCCGCGAGCGCCTGACCATGCTCTTCGGCAGCGGGATCTGGCTCATCTTCCTGGTCTTTCCTTTCGCTGGAGTTCTCTTAACGCCAAGTCTCACTCCACTTGAGCGCGGCCTCGGTTACGCGGGAATCTGTGGGTTTGGACTGACATATATTCTGATTTTCCAATTTCCGGATATGCGTCCCTCGTGGCCCCGCTGGGTATCCCTAACGTTATGGAGCATTCCGCTGCTTGCCTGCGCGGCACTTATCCACCCTTTCCCCTTTGGCTTCGCCTACACGGCACCTTTCTTCGCGGCAATATGGATTTTTTCGCTCCCGCTCATACCCGGGATTCCGTGCGGGCTTCTCTGTTTCGCGGGCGGAGCGGCGGCCCATATCTTGGCGCCGTATGATTTCGTGTGGGCAGCGTTTCTGGGCAGCATTATTATCCCGATGATCCCCATTCTCATCTCTCGCTTGCTGGAAGAATTTGCCGCGCGGTCGGCACGGATGCGCGCAGAGCTCATCCTTTCGGAGCAACGCTCCGAGCTGGCCTCCGTGGTTCATGATGTGCTGGGGCATTCGCTGACCGCCATCACCGTGAAAACTCAATTGGCCTCGCGACTAATGGAGACCAACCCGGATGCGGCGCGTGCCGAATTAGAAGAAAGTCTCAAAATTTCGCGCGATGCTATCGACACGGTGCGGGCCACCGTGACCGACCTGCGCCAGCCCACTCTTGATGCTGAGCTGGATTCCGCCTGCGCACTGCTCCGTTCCGCGCGTATCGCCGCGCATGTCACGCCTCCCCCGGAACTTCCCCTCCTCACCGCCCAGCTTTTCGCGTGGGTGGTGCGGGAAGCGGTCACGAATACGGTGCGCCATTCGGGTGCGCGCACCTGCACCATCACTATTGAGGACGGGGAGAGTGGCGCGCGCTTGCGGGTGGAGGACGACGGCGTAGGTATCCCCGCGGGGGCTCCGGCAGGCACCGGACTGACCGGGCTGCGCGAGCGCGTAGAAGCTGCCGGTGGAACCATAACGATTACCCGACTGGAGCCGGGAACCCGCGTGGAGGTGAGCATATGAACAACGCCGCGCAGCTAGGCAACGGTGCGGCCTCCAACAGCAGTTCGCAAATGAGCACCGGGACGACTACGGGGCGCCACCGCCCCATCCGGGTAGTGCTCGCCGATGATCAGCGAATGGTGCGCGAAGCATTGGCGGCGCTCCTCAACCTGGAAGAGGATATCGAGATAGTGGCGCAGCTGGAAGATGGCAGCGCCGTCGTTCCCACCGTGACGGAAACCTGCGCCGATATTGCGCTCCTCGATATCGAAATGCCGCATGTGGATGGAATTGCGGCCGCGCAAGCACTGCAGGCGGCGGGGGCCGGCTGCGGCGTCGTTATTGTGACGACCTTTGGGCGTGCCGGGTATTTGCAGCGTGCCATGGCGGCCGGGGCGCGCGGTTTCGTTGTTAAAGATGCGCCGGCCGAGGAACTCGCCGCGGCGCTGCGCACCGTTGCCGGCGGCGGCTACGCTATCGATCCGCAGCTGGCCGCGCAGGCCTTGCAGATGGGGCCCAATCCGCTCACCGAACGCGAAGGAGATGTGCTGCGCCTGGCGCTCAGCGGGGCGACCGTGAAAAGCATGGCCGCGCAACTGTATTTATCGCAGGGGACGGTGCGTAATCACCTCTCGGCCGCTATCGGGAAAACGGGGGCGAGCACCCGTACCGAGGCAGCGCAGCTCGCCCGGGCCCGCGGGTGGATCTAAAGCGCACCCGCGGGGGTGACGGTGCACCGGGGCGGAGCGACCAGCGCCCCCGCAGGAAGCACCAACAAGACACCCGGGCGGAGCTACAGACTGGTAGTCGGATAGCTACCTAGTCGAAAATTGGCCCCGTGGTACGCGAGCGCTTGAGCTCGAAGAAACCGGGGGTGCGAGCTAGGGCGAGGCAGCCGTCCCAGAGGGCGAAGGCGGCCTCGCCGTGCGGGGCCGGGGAGATCACGGGGCCGAAGAAGGCCACGCCGTCGAATGAAATAATGGGCACGCCCACCTCGTCCCCCACGAGCGCCAGCCCGGCCGCCACGCTCTCACGTAGCGCGGCGTCGTAATGTGCGGCGTCGTTCAAATACTCGCTACCTTCACCGAGAGCAGCGAGCACCTCGGCAAGAATCTCGCGCCCCACGGGGCGCCGGTCTTCATGAATAGCCTGGCCCAGAGCGGCGTAGAACTCGCCGACTTTTTCGTTACCTTCAAGCTGGGCAATTTTCATGGCGACAAGCGCTGTTTCGCGGCCCTCTTCCACATGGGCGCGGTACTCCTCCGAAATATCCTTGCCCTCATTGAGAATGGCGAGGGAGAAGGGGCGCCAGGTGACGGTGAAATCACGAGCAGCGGCGACCTCCGCGACCCAGCGGGAAGTGATCCACGTCCACGGGCATGTTGCATCAAACCAAAATTCAACCTGAGTACTCATGGTTCTATCCAAGCGTGAAAGCGGGCGCCGTGGGCCGCCTCGCGCCATAAGCGAAACTGGAACGGGGCGGCGGGCGGCATGAGAACGGTGCGGCAGAAAGCGGGCATGGCGGGCAAGGACGCTCCAGAACCGGTAGGATTTCACGTAAATTGTGCTGAAAGCCAAGGAAAGGAAGCTTGATGGCCGGGACTAATCTCACCCGCGCAGAAGCTGCGGAGCGCGCACAGATCGTCGCAACGCAGAATTACCGCATTGAACTTGATCTGACCACCGGGGAGGAAACCTTCGCGGCGGTGACCGAAATTGATTTTGAAGCAACGCCGGGTGCCGATACGTTCCTCGACCTCATCGCGAAGTCGGTGGAGCGCGTAGTGCTTAACGGCGCGGAGCTTGACCCGGCCAGCTACCAGGATTCGCGCCTGCCGCTGCCCAACCTGGCCGCGCAGAATACAGTGCGGGTGGAATCCACCCAGTACTACTCGCGCACCGGCGAGGGCCTGCACCGTTACGTGGATCCGGCCGACGGCGAGGTCTACCTCTACTCGCAGTTTGAGGTGGCGGACGCCCGGCGAGTCTTCGCGAATTTTGAGCAGCCTGATCTCAAGGCGAATTTCACTTTCACGGTGACCGCTCCGGAGAACTGGAAGGTCTTCTCCGTGTCCCCCACCCCGGAGCCGGTTGCCCTGGGTGAAGGCAAGGCACGCTGGGATTTCACCCCCACCGAGCGCCTGTCCACCTACCTGGTGGCGATTGTGGCCGGTCCCTACGAGGGCGTGGAAGGCGAACCCTTCCACTCCATTGACGGGCGCGATATTCCGCTGGGTGTGTACGCGCGTAAGTCGCTGGCGCCCTACCTGGATGCCGATGAGATTTTCACCATCACCCGCCAGGGCTTCGACTACTACGAAGCCAATTACGGCCATCCCTACCCGTTCCGCAAGTACGACCAGGTGTTCTGCCCCGAATACAATGCCGGGGCCATGGAGCACCCGGGCCTGGTGACCATCGTGGAAACCTATGTGTTCCGCACCAAGCCCACCGGCGCAATCATCGACCGGCGCACCATCACCATCCTGCACGAACAGGCCCATATGTGGTTCGGTGACCTCGTCACCATGAAGTGGTGGGATGACCTGTGGCTCAACGAATCTTTCGCGGAGTTCATGAGCCACCTGGCCGCTGCCAATAACACCCGGTGGAAGGATGCCTGGACCACCTTCCTCGCGTCCGAAAAGACCTGGGCGATCCAGCAGGACCAGCTGCCCTCCACCCACCCGATTGCCGCCGATATTCGCGATCTGGAAGATGTGCTCGTCAATTTTGACGGCATCACCTACGGCAAGGGTGCCTCCGTGCTCAAGCAGCTGGTCGCTTACGTGGGTCAGGAACAATTCTTGGCCGGGGTGCGCGCTTATATTGCTAAGCACAAGTGGGGCAATGCTACCCTCACCGATTTGCTCACCGAGCTGGAAGCTTCCTCCGGGCGCGATCTCAAGGAATGGACCCGGGTATGGCTGGAAGAATCCGGCGTCAATACCCTGCGTCCCGAAGTCGAATCGAGCAGCGGGGTGATTGACCGCCTCACCGTGGTCCAGACGAATGACGCGAACTCCTCGCTACGCCCGCACCGTATCCGCATCGCCGGATACGACCTGGACGGGGACGCGCTGCGCTGCGTGAAGTCCGAATGGGTGGATATTGCCGGTGAACGCACCGAGATCGCCTCCTTTGCGGGAGCGGAACGCCCCGACCTTATTCTCCTCAACAGCCAGGATTGGGGTTACGCCAAGATCCGTTTCGATGCTGATTCTTTCCGGGTAGCGCTGGAGAACCTCGACAAGTTTGATAACCACCTGGATCGCTCCGTGGTGGTCTTTGCGGCCATGGATATGATGCGTGACGGTGAACTCGACGCCCACACTTACGCCGATATCGCGCTGGCCGTGTTGGCGGACGAAACCGATGGGACCGTGCTGCGCGTGGTGCTCGGGTCCCTACATTCCGCGGTTGAGCTGTACTCCAACCCGGCAACCCGCGTGGAGTTCGCGGCTGCTGTTTCCGAGCGTATTTTCGAATTGGCGCTGACCGCCGCGCCGGGTTCGGACCGACAGCTCCAGCTCATGGGTGCGGCGATGCGTCGGGCCGTGAGTGAAGAACAGCTCGCTCTTATTGCCGGGTGGCGCGACGGCGTGGCCGTTCCGGAAGGGTACGACGTCGACCAGGAAGTGCGCTGGAATATTCTCATCGCATTGGCGGCGAATGGGAGGGCCGATCAGGCCGCTATCGATGCTGAATTCGCCCGCGATTCTTCCTCCTTCGGGCAGATTTTCGCGGCGCAGGCCGAAGGTGCGCTGCCTGATAGTGCGGCTAAGGAGAAGGTCTGGGAAGAAATTGTGCATCCGGAGACCAATACGCGCCAGCGCAACCTGGCCCTGGGCACCGGGCGGTCCTCCGCGGAAAGCGTGCGTGCCTACGCGGAGAAGTACTTCGCGGTGGCCAAGGATATGTGGGATAACAATTCGGTGGAAATCGCCTCGAATATGCTCGAGTACGCTTACCCGGCCCAGCTGGCCGGCCGTACTGACCTCGGGGTTGATCTGCTGGCCCTCGGTCAGGAATGGCTGGCTACCACGGATGCGGCGCCGGCCTGCCGGCGTATCGTCTCCGAAGTGGTGGATGGCACCGCCCGCGCGGTGCGCAACCAGGAGGCTGACCGGAAAGCTGGGAACTAGGCCGTAGCCCGCTGGCGTTGCGCCGTCGCCGATAAGCGGTAACCGGATGTCGGTAACTGGTAGACACGATAGCGCAGGCCGCTAAGCCGGTCCTAAAGATGCACAGTGCCGGGGTGATCATCCTAGTGAGGTGACCACCCCGGCACTTGCCGTTTACCGTTAGTTAGCGACAGCTGGTACGATCCAGCTCGCTACTGCACTGAGGAATAACCCAGGAACCAACCTAGGATCAGCCCTGCAGATACGGATCACAGATCGCGTTCCGTCAGCGAGTAAGAGAATAGAGCCTCACGCTCGACGCGTTCCCAATCCATATCAACACCAAGACCCGGAGTATCGCTTGCGACGATATTTCCTTCCTCATCGATTCGGAGCGGATTCGTGGCGGCGTATTCCATCGGTTCAATCGGGAGGGCCTGCTCGAAGAAACGGCAGTTCCCCATTCCTAGCATGAGGCTAAGATTCGCTGCTTGCGAGAGCGAGTAGCCCCAGGACTGCAACTCAACCTGCATGCCGTGGGCCTTGGCTAGGGACATAATATGCCGCGTTCCGGTAATACCACCGGCGAGCGTGGCATCAACCCGCAGATGATCCCAGGCTTCTCGGCTAATCCCTTGAGCGATTAACCCACCACTGAGAATCTCGTTGCCCGCGGGAATGATCTCGATATCAAGCTTGCGACGCAACCACTGGTAGCCTTCCAGATCGGAATCTCCCAGGGGCGCTTCGAACCATAGGTAACCAAGCTCTTGGAGTCTCTTGCCCACCCTGAGTGCCTCGGTCCGGTCGTACCGGCCTTCCACATCAAGCATCCATGTCACATCACGGTCCCCGAAGGCTTTCGCCATCTCATCGACAAGCACAAGGTCCTTATCCGGAATGCACCAGGTATGGAATTTGATGGCACGGTAGCCTGCATCCAAGTATTCCGCGACCTTCTCCAGGTATTCGTCAATAGTGAAGAAGAAGGGGGTACTGGCATAGGCTGGGATGGACCGTTTTGCGCCGCCCAGGAGCTGGTACAGCGGGAGATCCGCGGCTTTGGCAGTCAGATCCCACAGCGCGATATCGAGCGGTGCGACTGAGAGTGGAATCATCGAAGCGCAGCGATTCGCCATGATTTTGTACAGAGCCTCACGGTTCACCGCATCTTTACCAAGAATGGACGGGGCCACGTGGCGAATAGCGTTGCCCAGGGCAACGTCCACGCCGCCTTCGGTCCACGAGATCGCGCCGCCCACCCCGTAGGTATCTTGGCTGCGCACCCGCACCACGGTATTTGTCACATGCAGCTCATCGTAATAGGACGAGGTGCGGTACAGAGCTTCGGGATTTGTCAGGACGTATACATCAATCTGATCAACCGGTAGCTGTAAGGTCATGTCTTTCTCCTTAGATATGTCAACCTTCGTTGGTTGGTTTTCTTCTTTTAGGACGGGATCTCCACCCGATATCGGGTAATGAGATCTTCGTTCAGTTCTATGCCCAAGCCCGGGGTGTCCCGAACTGGGATTTGCCCGTTTTCCAGGGTGAGCGGATTGGATACCAGATCGGTGAATAGCGGGCTGGTGCTCTGGGAGTATTCGATCAAATCGCCTCCCGGGAGTGCAGCCAGGAATTGCGCGGTTGCGGCAAGCAGAATACCGGTGCTGAACCCGTGCGGCACTACCCGGGTGCCCTGTTGCTCAGCCAACGCGGCGATCTTACGCATCTCGGTGATTCCTCCGGCCCGCGTAATATCCGGTTGCACAATATCCGGCCGGGAATTTCGGATAAATTCGTCGAATTCCGCGAGAGTTGACAACGGTTCCCCGCCCGAAATCGGCACGGCAACAGATTCCCCTAGCCTCCTCAGCGCGGCATGGTTATCAACATAAATCGGCTCCTCTACCCACATGAGTCCGTAATCACGCAGGCGTGCTATCTGTTCCGAGGCATAGCGCACGTTTTTCCAGCGATAGACCAAGTCCAGCGCAAGGCCAACGTTATCGCCGATTGTCCGCCGGACCGCTGCTACCACTTTTTCATCATGCTCCGGCTCAAGGCCGAAGTGAGCCCCGCCCATCTTGATATCACGGAAGCCACGGCCGATAATTTCAGCGCTGATACGCTCATTTTCCGCGATATCATCCGAGGGAATGAAAGTTCCATACGCCGGGATGGCATCACGTACTTTTCCGCCTAAGAGCCGGTGAATAGGAACTCCATAATATTGCGAGGCGATATCCCACAGGGCAATATCAATCGCACTGATAGCATGAATGACGGCACCACGGCGTCCAAAATATGATGACTCATCAAACATCTTGCGCCACAGACGATCAATATCAAGCGGGTTCTCGCCCAGAAGGATCGAACGCAATCCCCTACTGGTGGAGTGTGATTCCGGAGTTTCAACAATGGCTTTGAGCACCGCAGGCGAACTATCGGATTCGCCAATTCCGGTTATCCCCTGATCGGTATGAACCCGAATGAGAAAAGCATCTTCACCCCATTCGCACGGCTCGTTTAGCGCCGGGACTCTCAGCCATATAGCCTCAACATCCGTAATAACTATGCTCATTGGGTACCTCCTGCTTCGAGATCGGTTGCGACCCGGCCTTCGGATTCGCCTTTATCTAAGGGAAGTGTGATTTCTCCGGTCTTCGCATCAAAGTATTTCAGGTCTCGCCTGAGCCATTTGATTAATCCGTAGATCTGGAGCGCTAGCAGGATAACGAACGGGACCGCGGTGAGCGTCAATCCGGTCTTGAGTGTTTCTAGATTGGCGTTGATCGCGATCATCGCGAAGGGAATCGCACTGAGCATAAGCACCCAGAACATTCTGAGGATACGGGCCGGATCCTTACCTGCCGGAAGATTGCGTGTACTGACGGTCGAAATCGTGAAAGCCGTGGCGTCAAGGTGCGAAGAAAGGAAGAGCAGCATGATGATGAAGTACACGATGGCGAAGATGGTACCCACGGGGAGATTCGCCAAGAGTGCCGCAACCGCGGATTCACCGCTATCTTCCACCAAGATCTTCGGGGCATTAATGCCGCCACTCACCAATTCGTGAATCGAGTAACTGGATAGAACTCCGAAAACGAACATGATTCCTGCCGCGCCACCACCGACAAGGCCGAACACAACCTGCCTGATAGTTCTTCCCCGCGAGACACGAGCAATGAAAATAGCTACGCCCGGAAGGTAGGACATCCAGTACAGCCAGTAGAAAACAGTCCAGTCGCGGGGGAAACTACCCCCGCCCACCGGATCGGTGAAGAGGGACATATGTACGAAGTTCTGGATTTCCAGTCCCATGGCATTTGTTGCGTTGAGAGCAATGAATTCCGTTGGGCCGATGATGAGAACCACGAATGCGAAGAGGAAGACGCCAACGACGGCGGCTCGGGCCAGTTTTTGCAATCCAGATGTCAATCCCGCATACGAGCTCAATCCAAAGAGCAGGGACGAGAACAGCAGAATAACCGTCTTGAGAATCAGGGAGTTCGAAATTCCGAAGATTCCAGAAAGACCAGCGGAAATGGTATTAACAGTTACCGTGACCGTGAGGATGAGGCCACCAAAGGTCGTGAATAGGAAAATAATATCGATGACGCGGCCGAGCCAGCCTTTCGCTTTGACCCGTCCGTTACTGACCGCTTCCATATTACCGGCGTAACTGAGGTGCTTTCCGCGCCGAATATGGAAGTAGTAGGCCATCGCGATGCCGGCAATAACGTACATCGCCCACGGTGTGGGTCCCCAATGGAAGAAAGCATAGGCCAGACTCTGGTCCAACGCTTCACGCGAGTGGGCTTCAAGGTTGAGACCCGGAGTGTTGTAATAATAGGCCCATTCCATAAAGGCCCAGTACATTGTTGCGGAACCGAGTCCCGCACTGATGAACATAAATAGCCAGCTAGGCGTTGAATATTCCGGTTTTCCGGAACCCAGTTTCACAGAGCCAATACGGGAACAGGCAAGGACCAATGCCATGGCTACGCAGAAGAATCCGAGAACCTGAATGGGAACCCCGAAGATTCGGGTGGAGCCATTAAAAAGTGTACTTGCGCCATTTTGGGCCTCATCTGGCCACATTAATAATGCGATAACAACAAGGGCTACAACGATGATTGACCCAATAACGAGAACATAATCAGGGCGGGATTTTACACCGTCGGTCGCGGTGGCGGCAGACGATTTATCCCTCAACTTTTTCTCCGACATGGAAATCTCCTTTGATTATCCAGACGACAGCGAGGAATTCTTATTTATTCAATTGAGATAATCGAGATACGGTTTATTCGTTTCGATAATGTGCCGACCGAGCGCCTTTAGACTCTCCTCCTTATTGCCCGTTCGGAAAACTCGAAGTAATTCACGATGGTCTTCAACGAAGGTCGGCAAGGCACCTGATCTACCTGTCTGCAAAGCAAAATGCATGCGAATTCGCGGATCAATAGCATCCCAGACACTCCGAACGGTATCGGATTGGGCCGCATCAACAATGAGACCGTGGAAAGCAATATCGGCTTCGTTGAAAGCGTCAATATCACGATCTAACACCGCTCTATCCATCAAACGCACCAGGTTCTCCGCCTCGTCAAAGTAGTCAGAGTCCAAAGCGTCAAAAGCTTCGCCGAGTGCAAACTGTTCCGTTTGCACCCGCAGGGGAAGAAGTAGCCCCTCCACCTCACGGCGCGAGATAGAAGCCACCACGGTTCCCGTATACGGAGTAGCCACCAAGAGGCCCTGCAGCTCGAGAACCACAAGAGCCTCACGCACCACGGTACGGCTCACCCCGTAGGTCTCACAGATTTCTTGCTCGATAACGCGGCTTTTTGGCTCGAGTTTTCCGGTAAGAATCTTCTTACGCAATTCTTGGACAAGACGATCTTTCATCGACAGTCGCACCAGTCGCGCCATAACAGCCTCCTTCGTTAGCGTCGATTGTATACAATCCACAATCTACTGTCTAGAGAGATGTGCTACACCGCGCGGGTACCTACCCTCAAAATCAAACCCCCACGCACCACCGTGGGGAATATCGCATATTCCTGAATATTTATATCATCACATTTCTCAATATCCTTTTATTAATTCGCTATAAACTTGTGGTGCGTACCGTATATATCCAAGGAAGAGGAAGGTACCCCGATGAAGCACCCGAGTTACCTGGCTGTTGCCGCCGCTGCGGCCACAGCCATTTTTATTCCCGCCGCGGCGCTCGCTGCCCCGGCCACACCAGCGGCACCTACGACCAATCTTTCCCGCGTGGATGCGGAGAAAACTGCGGATAGGGACAAGGCTGCACAAGATAAGGCCGCCGCGGAAGCTGAGCTTGCTCGGGTTACCGCTGATCTCGCTGCGGAGCAGGACAAGCTTCCGAAGCTGGAAGAATCCCTGACCACCGCCCGGCAGCGCCTGGCGGACCAGGAGGCTCCCCTCGCACCACTTCTGGCCCAGCAGCAGGAACTGACAACCGAATGCGGCAAGCTCGACACCGCTGGAGCTAACCAGGAAAAGAAGCTGGCGCAGCTTCGGACTACGCTCAAGGAAGTTCAGGAAACCGAGTACGCCACCATCGACGAGAAAAACGCACTGGTCGTCAAGCGCAGCAAGATGCAGCAGGCCGGGGCAGATGTGACGGATATCAGCGCCCAGATTGACGCGCTGGAAAAGAAGCTCGAGCAACTGCGCACTCAACAGCAGCAGCTCAATACCCAGATTTATGAGCTTCAGCCGCTTATCGAGGAGCTGCGGGGCGCACAGGGGCAGTGTCCGGTTATGCAAGCTGAGCTTGCCCAGCAAATCAAGGATGCGCAGGCGGCAGCCGCTCCGGCCCGCACGGATGTCGCAGAAAAAGCGAAGGTGCTCGAAGCAGCGCAGGCCCGCGTGGCTACTCTCAGCGAACGTGCCGCCGCGCTCAACAAGAAGATCGCGGAGCTCACCGAGATCCTTGCGCGCCCGCTTCCCACGCTGCCGGCACAGCCGGAGCAGCCGGCCCCGTCGGCTCCGGTTGAACCGGCACAGCCTTCCGCGCCAGTTGTTCCGACGACGCCGCCCACCGGCCCAGCGGCCACCCCGACCGTCACGGGCACCCCGGCAGCTCCCTCCACCGCGGCCGCTCCGACAGCCGCGACTCCCGCCGCATCCCCGGCAGCAGCAACGCCCAAGGCCAGCGCATCCAAGCCGCAGCTAGCCCACTCCGGTGCGGAGCTGGGCGGCGCTATTGGCGCGGCTACGGTGCTCCTCGGCGCAGGTGGGGCGCTGGCGCTCCGGCGTGTACGTAACTAAGCACCAGTCCGGTATCTAGCGGGAAAGCGCGATACCTCGAATACAAGCCGAAGCGGCGGATACCCACAGATATCCGCCGCTTCGCTTATTGTGTGCTGGTGCTTTACACGGTGCCGCACCGTCCCTTAACGCAAGGCGCGCGGGAGCCGGGCGCCGTCGTTGTCAAAAGCGGAGAGGGGGTAGCAGGTGACCTGGAGATCGCCGCTCACCTCCATCCGCACCTGCCCGCGCGGGTAAATGCGCTGGGTGAAGGATGCGGTGTTCTCCTGGAAGAGTTCCACCAGGGAACCATCCATCCATAGCGAGGCCGGCGCGTGCACAGCCGCGGTGAAGAGCACTTCATTAGTTTCCGAATCGCGCAGCGAGATGGTGCCGCTGCCCGCCAGATCCAGGGAGAAGGAGCGCAGCTCAGGCAGTTCGGTCACGACCTCACCCTCCCCCTCGCGCAGCGCGAAGATTTCGGGAGCCGGCTGGGTCCACACGCGACCGTCGGAAATACGCACCTGGCGCGGGTAGGTCAGCGCACCGTTATAGCCCGACGCGTCGATATCGGCATCGGTACGGTCCGAGCCTTCCCAGGTCCAACCCCAAGCGAGCACGCGGTCCCCGTCCACCACGCACTGCGGCGCGTAGAAGTCCGGCCCGGCATCGAATTCACCGCCGGCACGGGGCACGAAGCGCGGGTATCCGGCACTCATATCCAGATCACCCACCAGGTAGGCCACCCCGGTGAGGTGGTCCATGAGCGTTTCCGCTTCCACCCACTGGGAAACGATAAGTACCCACGCGTCTCCCACCTGGATGAGCTGGGGGCATTCCCAGATAGAGGCCGGTGCGTAGATGGAGGCAAGCGGGTCGTCGCCCACCAGGAGGGTGTCCAGGTAGCGCCAGTTGCGCCAATCGGAGCATTCGTAGAGGAAGATCACGGGGGTGCCGTCCTCAAAGCCGCCACCGTGGATGGCGTAGGTTGTGCCCTCCACCTGGAAAATGAAGGGGTCGCGCATGGCGCGTACGTTTTCGATGGGCGGCATGGTGGCGACGACGGCGGTGGGCTCCCAGCCGCTCCGGTCAGCGTTTTCCTCGGCTAGGACCGTCACGGAGGGACCATCCCCGCGGGTGACGGCAGTGTAGAGCAGCGAGGAGACGCCCTCGTGCACGGTGCCCACGCCGGACCAGCAGCCGGCCGAATCGGGCTGGCCGGGGCGCGGCTTGAGGGCGATGGGCTGCGCCGTCCAATTGACGAGGTCGGTGGAGGTGGCATGCCCCCAATGGATGTGGTCGTGCCAGGGCGCCTTGGGGTTGTACTGGTAGAACATATGCCAGGTATCGCCCACCTTGTGGATACCGTTGGGGTCGTTGACCCACCCGAAGTTCGGGCGTACGTGCAGGGCGGGGAAGAAACGATCGGGGAAGTGATCGAGTTGTGTCATGATTGCCTCCTTTGTTGAGGGGGTTGGGGGCGGCGTGGCGGCCAGCGGGGAGCGACTGTGTCCCTCATCGTTGAGGAGGGCACGATCGGGTACCCAGCCGGCGTGACGGCGCCCGTGGGCTGCGGCGTAGAGCCGATGTTGGTCGGTTCCCGCCGTTGAGCTTTCCTGCGGCGCCGTGGGGCAGCCGCAGCTCGGCCCGGTGATGACGGTGCAGGGCACCAGTCGGGTACGGTGGCGCTCCGCGGCGGCATCCGAATCACCGAGCAGGCGGGTTATTTCGGTAATGGCGCGCTCGGCAACCTCTTCTACCGGGTCAACGGCGCGCAGGAATGATTGGGCTTCAGGCAAATGCGAGTCATCGAAAACGGCCAGGCGGATATCGCGGCCGGGCAGCAGCCCGCGGCGCCGTATCTCAGCCATGGCGGGCACGCACATAGCGGAGCTGCCCAGTACCAGGGCGTCAATATGGGCGCAGGAGTCGAGCACCTGGGCGATCTGACGGCGCACCGCTCGCGGGGAGGAATGGGCGCCCACCAGCTGGTGGCGGGTCACCCGGTGGCCCCGTTCCACCAGGGCTTCCTCGAAGCCGCGCATATGCTGCGAGCCGTTGGCGATGCGCCGGTCCGGGTAGAAGAGCACCGGGTAGCGCACCCCGTGGTCGAGGAGGTGTGCGGTGATATCGCGGATCCCCTGCTGGTAGTCCGTGCTTACCTGCGGAGCCACCACGGCGGGGTCATTCCCGTTGACCACCGCGAACGGGATGGCGTGGCGGCGCAGCCGGGGCAGTGAATGCCGGCGCCATCCGGGCACGGGGCTGATAATAACCGCGTCCAGACGGTGCGCGATGAGGGCGCTGAGCGCCGCTTCTTCGGTATGCACATTCGCCCCGGTATCCAGCAGGAAGGGCACCAGGCCGGCGTCGGTGGCCTGGCGGGCCATTTCCAGGGCCACGGCCGTGCCCCCGGCGTTGCCCAGCAGGGTTCCCACAATGGCGATTCCGGGCGAGGCACCGGCGCGCAGGGAGCGGACGGTACGCGGACTCGAATAGCCCAGCTCCGCTGCCGCCTCGAGCACCCGCATCCGGGTGGATTCGGCCACCCTCCGGGTCCCGTTGAGCACGTGGGACACCGTGGTGATTGACACCCCGGCGCGGCTCGCCACGTCTTTCATCCCTACGCCCGCCATTGTTCCTCCTTACTTTCTTTTACGACGACGCCGGCGGCCCGCTGCGCGGGCCGCGCCAGGGGCGCCGCCCGGGCTATACGTCTTCGAGAAGAGTTCCCTTCGTCTCCGGCATCATAGTCCGTGACCAGATGACCGCGCCGAGCATGCACGCAGCGTAGAAGAGGAAGGTGAAGGTCATCGAGGCTTGGAACATCACCGGGAAGGTGCCGGAAATGATCGCGGCGGAAACCCAGTGAGCGGCTGAACCAACGGCCTGCCCGTTCGCACGGTGGGCCGGCGGGAAGATCTCCGAGATGAAAACCCACAGTACCGAACCAATACCGACCGCGAGCGCGGCGATGAACACGATGATGAGCACCAGCACGATAATGCCGGTGGTGGTGGACAGTTCCGAGCCGTTGAAGTAGAAGATTCCGGCGATGGCCAGCAGCGCCACCAGGTCAATGCCCGCGCCCAGGGTCACCAGTGGGCGGCGCCCCACTTTATCCACGAGGGAACGCCCCAGCAGGGTGAAGGCTAGGTTGGTGAGCCCCACCAGGATGGAGGAAGCGAAGGCGGCGTCGCCGGCGATGCCGTCCGTACCGCCGTATTCATCCACCACGATGGCAAGGTGAGCATGGGCTTTCCGCAGATCCGAGAGTGCT
>NZ_JBOZCJ010000020.1:0-43650 GCF_051265215.1 Actinotignum stranguriae | reverse complement strand
GAGGGAGACCTGGAACGGGCCCGCGCTATCCGCATCGAGGTCTTCTGCGGGGAGCAGGGCGTGCTGCTGGATGAAGAGATTTTTTCTTTGTTTAGTGGTTGCTGTGGTGATCCCGATTAGCGGCTGCACAGGTGAAGGCTCCGGAGGAGCCGAAAATGCTCAAACATCGGCTTCCTCCGAATGGGATCCGAAGTCTTGGAAGTCTGATATAGAGATTTCTCCTAAGTTTACAAGTGAGGAAGATAAGCTAGCTTTCCGGAAACGCTGGCTGGAGCGTAATACTCGGACGATGGGTGTGGTGGATCCACCTGATATTGCTTTAGTTGAGTGGATGGATTCTCCGCATGCGGCCGATGAAAAGCAGGCGGAATGTTTGCGGAGTAAAGGGTTTTCCGCTGAGGTTGCTCCGCAAGGGGGAATCATGTATGACCCTCCGATCCCTGAATCGCAGCAGGAGGCTTTCGGTATGGCTCTCTATGAGTGCCATTCGATGTACTTCCTTGACCCAGAGTTTCTTGCGAATTTGACAGAGGATCAGTTGCGGGTGCAGTGGGATTATTGGGATGAATACTATATCCCCTGCCTGGCGGCGCATGGCTTCACAGTTGATACTTCCGAGCGTCCGGGGCGGGAAGCTTACGCGACGACGTTTTACTCTGATGCTGAGCATCGGTGGTGGCCGGATAATAAGGGTGAGCTTTCTTTCCGAATCACGCCGGAAGTTATGAAGGTATGTCCGGAAACGCCGCCGACGACAGAGTTTTATGGGATCGATTGATCCGCTGTGGATAATGAGGTGTCGTCGTGGAGAATTTCGTGGGACGGGTAGAGCGTAGACAATGCTGCCTTGGGTATTTCGGCTGCATTCTTGTGCTGCTTCTTGCGGGATGTGCGGTTGCTGATAATTCCACTAAGACCGCGAGTTCGCATTCTACTGACGCTCTCTCGGCAGGATGGAATCCGGATTCTTGGACATCTGATATAGAGATTTCTCCTAAATTCACTACGGAGGAGGAGAAGTTAGCTTTTCGAGACCGGTGGTTACAACGCAATGCAGAATTTATGGAATTGAAAGCCCCTCCTAGTGTGTCTCTTGTTGAATGGCAAAAATCTCTGGAGCTCTTCGATAATAAAACTGCAGAATGTTTGAGGGGTAAGGGTTTTGGGGCGCACGCTGCTCCCCAGGGCGGCATCACTTATGACCCGGCAGTGCCAGCAGCGCAGCGGCAAGCATTTGATTTATCCCTGTATGAGTGTCAAGCGATGTATTTCCCTAATCCGGAATTCCTTGAGAATTTGACGGAGGATCAGTTGCGGGTGCAGTGGGATTACTGGGACGAGTATTATATTCCTTGCTTGGCGGCTCACGGCCTTACTGTTGATACTTCCGAGCGTCCCGCGCGGGAAACCTATGTTGCCGGCTTCAACACCGATCCGGAACACCGCTGGTGGCCTGATAACGGAGGATCATTACTACTTCAAATTCCTTCTGAGGTATGGAAAAAGTGCCCTAATATCCCTCCAGAATCAGAGCTTTACGGCTTGGAATGAGGCGTGAGAGATGAGAAACAGGATTCTATGTACCTTAAGTTCCTTATTTATTGCGGTGGGTGGTTGTGCAAGCGGTAATTCTGACTCGGGAAGCGCCGGCGAAACTGGAAGTGAAACAGCTGTAGCTTCACCGTCCGAATGGGATCCGAATACCTGGAAAGCGAAAATCAAGATTTCGCCGCGCTATCACACGGAGGAAGAGAAACTAGCATTCCGCGCGCAGTGGCTGAAACGTAATGCAGAATATTCTGGGATTGAAGCTCCTCCGGATGTCGCTCTTGTTGAATGGCAAAACTCTGTGGAATTGATGGATACCAAGCACGCCGAATGTTACAGAGAAAAGGGTTTTAGTGCCTATGTGCCACCTCAGGGCGGAGTCGCTTTTGACCCGGGTATTCCAGAATCGCAAGAAGAGGCGTACGACCTTGCCTGGTACGAGTGTTATGCGAAGTATTTTCCGAATCCGGAATTTCTCACCAATTGGTCAGAAGATCAATTGAGGGTGATATGGGATTACTGGGATGAGTATTACATTCCTTGTTTGGCCGCGCATGGATTCAAAGTAGATACTTCCAAGCGCCCGGTTCGGGAAACCTATGCCACGACGTTTTACAGTGATGCTGAGCATCGGTGGTGGCCAAACAATGGAGGATCTCTTGAATTCGAAATCCCTCCAGAGGTGTTAAAGGTTTGTCCGGAGATTCCTCCAGCTTCCCAGTTTTATGGCGTGGAATGAGGTACGGCCATGAAACATAAGATTGGATCTACTCTCTGGTTTGTCCTTACAGTGCTGACTGGCTGTGCTGCTGGCGGTTCTGATTCCGGAACTGCTGGCAATGCTGACAGTGAATTGGCAGCGTCCGCTGCATCTGAATGGGATCCGGATTCTTGGAAAACTGATATAGAGATTTCTCCTAAGTTTACAAGTGAGGAAGAGAAGTTAGCTTTCCGGAAACGCTGGCTGGAGCGTAATGCCGAGACGATCGGAGTTATGAACCCACCTGATATTGCTTTAGTTGAGTGGATGGATTCTCCGCGCGCGGACAATGAAAAGAATGCGGAGTGTTTGCGGAGTAAAGGGTTCTCCGCTGAGGTTCCCCCGCAGGGGGGAATTCTGTTTGATCCTCCGATCCCTGAATCGCAGCAGGAGGCTTTAGGTATGGCAGCCTATGAATGTAAATCGATGTACTTCCTTAACCCAGAGTTTCTTGCGAATTTGACAGAGGATCAGTTGCGGGTGCAGTGGGATTACTGGGATGAATACTATATCCCCTGCCTTGCGGCACATGGCTTCACAGTTGATACTTCCGAGCGTCCGGGGCGGGAAGCTTACACGACGACGTTTTACTCTGATGCTGAGCATCGGTGGTGGCCGGATAATAAGGGTGAGCTTTCTTTCCGAATCACGCCGGAAGTTATGAAGGTGTGCCCGGAAGCGCCGCCAATTACAGAGTTTTATGGGATTGACTGATCTGCTGGCGATAGGGGTGTTGCATGAAGCATAGAGTTCTACCGGTTTTTAGTTCGTTACTCATAGTGGTGGGCGGTTGCGCCGCGGGTGGTTCCGATCCTGGAAGTGCCGGTGCAACCAGTCACGGCACCGCCGCGGCTTCAGCATCCGAATGGGATCCGAATACCTGGAAAGCGAAGATTAAAATCTCGCCGCGCTATCACACGGAGGAAGAGAAACTCGCATTCCGCGCGCAGTGGCTGAAACGTGATGCGGAGTTTTTGGAAATTGAGGATCCGCCGGATGTTCCGCTCGTGGAGTGGCAAGAATCATTGGAACAGTCGAATATCAAAATGGCTGAGTGTTTGACCGGCAAGGGTTTTGGATCCCATGTCAATCCCAAAGGTGGGGTCGCTTCCAATGGGAGTATTCCAGAATCGCAAGAGGCGGCATATAACTTGGCTAGTTACGAATGCTATGCGATGTATTTCCTCAATCCAGAATTTCTTACCGACTGGTCGGAAGATCAATTGCGAGTGATATGGGATTACTGGGACGAGTACTATATTCCCTGCTTGGCGGCTCACGGGTTCACCGTCGATACTTCTGAGCGGCCTGCCCGGGAGACATACGTCGCGACATTCCACACCGATGCGGAACATCGATGGTTCCCCAGTAACGACGGATCGCTCTTATTCCAGATTCCTCTTGAGGTATGGAAAACCTGCCCGAATACTCCTCCTGCTTCCCAGTTTTACGGATTGGAATGAGGTCTAAGAAATGAGAAACAGAATTGTATGTGCCCTGAGTCTCCTACTCGTGGCGGTGGATGGTTGCGCGAGCGGGAGTTCCGATTCCGAGAGTGTTAACGAAACCGCAAGCGAAACCGCTGTTGCTCAAGCATCCGAATGGGATCCGAATACCTGGAAAGCGAAGATTAAAATCTCGCCGCGCTACACCACCGAGGAACAGAAGCTTGCTTTTCGCGAGAAGTGGTTGAAACGGCACGCGGACTACTGGGAGATTGAAGACGCGCCCGATGTTCCTTTGGTTGAATGGCGGACACCATCAGAGGAATCGGATATTAAAAGAGCCGAGTGCCTAACCAGCAAGGGGTTTGCGTCTCATGCTAATCCCAAAGGGGGCATCGGTTCTGATGGTGCCATACCGGAATCACAAGAAAAGGCGTACAACTTGGCCACTTATGAGTGCATATCGATGTATTTTACCGATCCGGAGTTTATCACTGATTTATCGGAGGATCAGCTGCGGGTGCAGTGGGACTACTGGGATGAATACTATATTCCCTGCTTGGAAGCGCATGGTTATAAGGTTGATATCTCCAAACGTCCCGCTCGGGAAACCTATGTTGCTAAGTTCCATACCGATCCGGAGCACCGCTGGTGGCCGGATAACGGCGGTTCTCTTGGATTCCGAATCCCGGTAGAGGTCTGGAAAGTCTGCCCGGAGACTCCTCCCGCCACAGAATTCTATGGCATAAAATAACCCCATGATATTTACCATTCACGTGTAACCGCGTGGCTACCACGAAAGGCGTGCTGCCATGAACAAGAAAATAACTCAGATCCTCGCAGGTGTGATAACACTCCTCCTCGTGGCGGCACTGGCATTCTGGGCGGGCCGCACCACCCTGAAACCCCCGGAGCGGATCACCCAAACGGGAGCGGAGACAATGACCGTCACCGTAACCGAGCAAAATATTGGCCGCACCCTCACACTCTCCACCACGGTAGAACGCGCGGCACAACCGGTTGCCGTGAACCAGCTCAACGGCACCATCACCTCCGTTGCCGCAGACGGAGAATTCCACGCCGGCGACACCCTCTACACCGTCGGAAATACCGAGGTAATCGCGGCAGAAGGTTCCACCCCCTTCTGGCGGCCCCTCGCCGAAGGAACCGAAGGTGAGGATGTCTCCCAATACCAGCGGCTCCTTGCCGCCCTCGGCTACTCACGCACCGTGGCAGATGGGAAATTTGGCCCCGCCACCACCGCGGCAACGAAAGCGTGGCAAAAAGCGCGCGGGCAGGAACAGAGCGGCGTCGTCGGCCTGGGAGAACTTGTGGCAGTGCCGCAACTACCAGCTGCGCTCACCCTGGACCGCAGTATTGCTTGGCCCGGAGCGACCCTGAACGGAAGTGAAAATATTATTAACTCGGTGTCCGGAACGCCCAGTTTTTATATGGAAATCACGCGCGAACAGCAGGCTATGATTCAGCCGGGAATGGGGATCCGCGTGAAGCTGGGCGAACAGCCCCTCATCGGTATTACCGGTGAGCCGGAGGAAACAGAAGGGGGCCAGGTCAAGGTCCCTGTTACCGCGGAAGACGGCGGTTTGCTGTGCGGCACTCGGTGCGGGGAATTGCCGGCGAGCCAAAAAGCCTATCTTCTTACCGATATTGAGATTGTGCCCGCGGTGACCGGGCCTACCGTGCCGATCTCCGCGCTATCCACCATGCCGGATGGGACCGTGAGCGTGAGGGTCGCGGGGGAGGCCGCGCCTCGCACCGTCACAGTTCAGACCGTGGCCGGCGGCCTGGCGGTAGTCGAGGGCGTGCGGGCCGGAGAAAGCGTGTATGCGCTGGCCGACGCGAAGAAGGCCGGCGCCCCGGGTGCGCCCGGCGGATCCGGCGCTGATACCGGCTCCCGCGAAGGCGCAGAAACCGGCCCCGGCGCAGATTCAGGCACGGGAACTAGCGAAGGCACGGACACGAGCGAAGGCGCGGAAACCGACTCCAGCGCAGATGCAGAAACCGAAGCCACCCCGAGCCCGGAAAGCACGAAGTAATGGACGCGCCCGGCATCGCCACCCGTGAGCTGCGCTTCCGTTACCGGAAAGGCGCCGAAGAACTCTTCGACGGCCTCACCCACGTTTTCGCCCCCGCCGCCATTACCGCGGTGACCGGGGCCTCGGGGCGCGGCAAATCCACCCTGCTCTACCTCCTCGGGCTCACGCTCACGCCCAGCTCCGGGCAGGTCCTTATTGACGGCGCCGCCGCCAGCGAGCTCACCGACCGGGAGCGCTCGCGCCTGCGTGCCCGCCGGATCGGCTTCGTTTTCCAAGATTCCGAACTTGACCCCACCCGGCCCGTCCTCGATTCCGTGATGGAACCCGGGCTTTACGCGGGACATTCGCTGGCAGCCACCCGCACCCGTGCCCGTGAACTCCTGGCCGGCCTGGGCCTGGAGCACCGCGCCGACCACCGGCCCGGGCAAATCTCCGGCGGGCAGGCCCAGCGCGTGGCGGTCTGCCGCGCCCTCGTCAATTCCCCCACCTTTATCCTGGCCGACGAACCAACCGGAAACCTCGACCCGGATAATGCCAACCTTGTGCTCGGCGCCCTGCGCGAAGCCGCGGAATCCGGATGCAGTGTCATTATTGCCACCCACGATCCCACGGTGGTCAATGCGGCAGATGAGGTGGTGCGACTATGAAATTCGCTGTTTTGCTACGCGAAGGCGCGAAAAATGCGCTCGGGGCCCTGGTCACCACCATCTTGGTGGCCCTGGTGCTCGGGGTGATGTGCGCGGCGTCGCTCGTGACGGTGGGCCGTCAGGCCGCCACCGAAGCCGAGCTGCACCGCCAGCTCACCGGCCCGCAAGCCCGCCAGCTCACCCTCATAGATCAAAAAAACGCCGGGCTGCTCCCCGAAGCATTCTTGGAAACCCTGCACGGCACCTCCGGGGTGGCCGGGGTAGTGGGATACCGGAGCACGGTGGACGTGGTCAATGGATCGCTCGGCCCGGCCTCCCAGCTGTTCGCCCTGGTGGAAACCGGTGGCGACATCTCCAAAATAATTACATTAACAGCCGGGCGTTATCCCGGTCCGGGAGAAGCTATCGTGCCCGAAGCCATGCTGCCGCAGCTGCGCCTGGCCTTCCCCAGTGGGTACGTGGAATCGCGCGGTGGGCGGCAGTGGGCCGTGGTCGGCTCCTTCACCCCCAGCGGCGGATTCGAGGACCTCGATAATTACCTCCTGGCCGGGGGTGGCTCGGGTGCCTACGTGCGGGTGACCGCGCTGGCCAACGACGCCGAAAATATTGCTGCGGTGACCGATGTTGCGCTCGCCGCCATTGGGGATTTCGATCCCGCCAAGCTCATTATCCGCAGCTCCGTCAGCCAGGCGAAACAGGGCGTGGCCGTGACCGGGCAGGTCGCGGGCATGGGTCGCGCCCTCCTCATTCTCATTCTCGGGGTGGGGGCGCTCTTTATCGCCGCGGTGGTCCTGGCCGACGTGCTTATCCGCCGCCGCGACCTGGGCCGGCGCCGTACCCTCGGCATTACCCGCGGCGGGCTGGTGGCCTTGGTGATCGCGCGCATTGCCTACCCGGCGGTGGGCGGCACCGCGCTGGGCATCGCCGCGGCCTGGGGTTATTGCCGGCTGAGCGGTAATCCGGTCGCCCTCGATTTCTCGGTGGCGGTGGGGGTGCTCGCGGTGCTCGTGGCGCTGCTCGCCTGCATTCCCCCGGCGATTTTTGCGGCCTACCGTGACCCGGTGGAGGTCATGCGCACGCCGTAGCCGCGCGCATTACACTGGCTGTCATGTACGTGGCGAGTCGTTTTGCGTTGGAACCGGAACGCGCGGTGGAACTAGCTGCCCAAATCGGGGTGGGAGAATTAATAACGGCCGGCCCGCGCGGCCTGGACGCCACCCTCCTTCCTTTTAATATTAAGTACGACGACGCCGGCACTCTCCACCTCCACAGCCATATGGCACGTATTAATCCCCAGGCGAGCGATAGCGGGCCCTGCCTTATGGTGGTTACCGGGCCAAATACCTATATATCACCCTCCGATATGCCACCCGGCCCGGCAGATGCGCCGCTGGCCCGGGTTCCCACCTGGAATTACCTCACCGTGCACCTGCGCGGCGAGCTCACTATCCACGAGGATCCCGCCTGGCTCATCCCCACCCTGCGAGAATTAGTAGACGCCCACGAAATTGCCCACCACGGTGGCACCTGGCGCCCCGATACCCACGCGCGGCCTGACCAGCTGCGCCGCATGCTGCGCGCCATCGTGGGCGTGGATATTAAAGTCACGGAGATTATTGGCAAGGCCAAGCTGTCCCAGAACTTATCAACGGAGGAGATTGCCGCCACCGCAGCCAGCTTGCGGCGTCGTCGTGAAAAAAATGCTGCCACGCAGATAGCCGAGCTAATGGAAAACCTGGCCATCCCCACCGCTGCGGCGCGCGAAAAAGCCGTGGAACGGGCGAAACACGGGCCCTGGGCCGCCCGCGCCGGCACGGAAACCGAAGGGAAACGCACCGAAACTTAATATGCCATCGCTCGCGGCAAACGTGCCCTATCTCACGTACACTGTGAACATGGAATTTCTTGAGGAGAACGTCGACCCCCTGGATCTTTCTGCCATGCAGCTGGCGCGGCGCATGCGCACCGGCCGTGTGGACCCCGTTGCGCATACCGAACGGGTGCTGGAACGGGCCCGCAGCCGCGGCGCCGCGGTGGGTGCATTCACACATATCGCAGAAGAATTCTCGCTGCGGCAGGCACACGCCGCCGCCGCGCAACTGAAAGAGGGCAGGGGAGGGCCGCTCACCGGGGTGCCTTTCCCCATCAAAGACCTCGACGACGTGGCCGGCCTGCCCACCGAATACGGCTCGCGGGCCATGCGCGGAAATATCGCCACCACCACCGGCGGAGTAGCCCAGTCCATCCTGGACGCCGGCACCGTGACCATCGGAAAAACCACCACCCCGGAATTCGGTTTCGTCGGCTACACCGAACCGGACGGCCTCACCCCCGCGCGCACCCCCTGGGACCTGGCCCGCAGCGCCGGCGGATCCTCCGGGGGAGCGGCCGCGGCGGTTGCGGCCGGCGTGGTCCCCATCGCGCACGGGAACGACGGCGGCGGCTCGGTCCGCATTCCCGCCGCGCACTGCGGGGTACTCGGCATCAAACCCAGCCACGGGTTGGTCTCACCCGGACCCGGATCCTCCTTCTTCTCCGATAGCGGGCTGGCCACCGCCGGGGTGCTGGCCCGGACTGCCCGCGATTTGGCGGCCGGACTCGATATTATTGCGCGGCGCCGGCCCGGGGATTGGAGCCCCTACCCGGGAGCGGGGGACTACCTGGCCACCCTGGATGCGGAATTCGGGTGCGGGCCGCAATCGCGCAGCCGCGCCCTCGCCTTGGCTGACCTGCGGGTGGGGGTGCTCACCGAACCGCTCAATGTTGATACCGAGATCCACCCCGCCTGCCTGGAGGCGGTGGCGCGGGCCGCGGAAGATTTCCGTGCTATGGGTGCGCGGGTGGAGCAGATCGCGCGGCCCTTCGGGCCGGAAGCCTGGCAATCCTTTATGCCGATCTGGCAGGCGGGCGCGGCTGCTATCCCGCTCCCGCCCGAACGCGAGGAACTCCTCACCCCGATGAGCCGGTGGCTGCGCGCTCGCGGGCGGGAAGCAACCGCGCCGCAACTCATGGCCGGCTTGCAGGGAATGTACGCCATTGCTCGGCGCATGGGGGAGGCTTTCGCGGATTGTGACGTGATTGTGAGTCCGGCGCTCGGTACTCCGCCGGCCGACCCGGCCTGGGTGTGCTGCCCGGATGATCCGGCTGAAGATTTCCGGCGCCAGTGCATTGTGAGCCCGTGGACCAGCTCCTGGAATATGTTTGGACCGGCCGCGGTAGCCATCCCGATCCACCGCGCGGAAGTCGATGGCACGGAGTTACCTTTCGGGGTGCACGTGGGTGCCACCCGCTTCGGGGAAGAACAGCTGCTGCTCTCCATTGTGGCCGCCCTGGAAACCCTGGATCCCTGGCCGCTGATCCGGCAGCCGCGCCAGTAACGGGCGTGCCGTGAGCGCGCGGTGGTGAGCCGCGTGGGATACTCCGCGCGGCCCGCTCTGCGCGGCGCTGCCCGGCCCGCCTCCGCGCCCCGAATTTTAAGCGCATAAATATCAATGACCTAACGGAAGTGTTCACGTTGTGGACGCTCTGGACGGATGCGCACCATTCTTTGCGATGATAGCCCGCATCCGGTATTCCCACGCGTCACGCACTGCCGGTCTATCGCTCAAGGGTGAGAGGCTGAGCGGGAGGGGTGCATAACTTCTCCACTGGTTGGTAGATATGCGCGGCGGGGTGGGGAGGCTGCGCCGCGTGCGCCGTCGCCCTACCTCTCCCGAACCCTGGCCTCCGTGCAGGAATGACAACACCGGATTCCCCGACGGGATCCCTCCCGTCACGAAGTTAGGAGAAGGTGTGACAGGTTTTAACTGGCGCCGCCTGGGCGGATTATCCGTCACGGCTGCGCTCGCCTTAAGCGTACTCACTACTCCGGCGCTCGCTGCGGACCAGCCAGCGCCGTCGAATCCCGCCGGCGCTTTCGCCGGTCTCTTCTCTCCCGATAACCCCGAGCTGGCTGCCTTCCAGGATCTGCAGGGCTCCAATGAGCGGGTGCGGGTTATTGTGCTCCTCAAGGACCAGTCTCGCCTGGGCAGCGATACCGGTGAGGCGCAGAGCCTGGCCACGCAGGAAGACCTGGTGGCACAGTGGTCGGAGAAGTACGGTCTGCAGCTTGAGCGCCAGTTCGGCTACCTCGTCAATGGTTTCGCCGCGACGATGCCGGCGGATAAGATGGCGGCTCTGGAAGCGGAAGCCGCGGTGGCCTCGGTCAAGCGTGAGCGCGTCTACCAAACAACAGACGTGGCCGCGACCGAACGCGCTGCCGATATTTCCCGCGCCGTCGCCCAAAGCGCGCTCGCCCAGAACGCGGGTACCACGCAGGCGCTCGCCCAAGGTGCCCTCGCAACGCAGCCGCAGGAAAATGTGCCCCTCGAAGATGCCTCGCGCGATATGCAGGGCGCGCCCGCGGCCCTGGCTGATGCCGGCGCGGACGGCACCGGCATGGTTATTGCGATTGTGGACACGGGTATCGACCCGACTCACCGCGATATGCGCATCGACAATTGCGATACCGCGAAGATTAAGAATATTAACACCGCTGCGAATCCCGCCTTCACGTGCAAGGTTCCCAACGGCTACAACTACGCCGATGATAATTTCGAGATCGTCGATACCACCTCGTCCATGCACGGCATGCACGTGGCGGGTATTGCCGCGGCAAACGGCCTGGATGAAGGCCAGACCTTCGCAACCACCGGCCGGGTGGAAGGCATGGCCCCCAATGCCCAGCTGCTGGCAATGAAGGTCTTTTCCAATGACCCGGCGCGTTCGCGCGGCGCGGCCGACGGCGATATTATTGCCGCCATTGAAGATTCCGTGAAGCTGGGCGCCGACGTTATTAACCTCTCGCTGGGCTCCGATAACGGCTTCGGATACTCCAACGGTGCGGGCCTGGCCATCGAAGAAGCGCGCGCCAAGGGTGTGCTCCCGGTGATTTCCGCCGGTAACTCCGGGCTCAATTTCTCGCCGAGCGGCGGGGAAGACGATATGTTCGGTAAATGGGACGACGGCGTTATTGGCTCGCCCTCGGCTCACGATGCCACGCTTTCGGTTGCCTCGATTGATAATAATTTTGAAACCCGCTCGGTCGCCCGCGTGACCGTGGGGGACAAGTCCGAGGATATTTTCTACGAACTTGCCACCGGTAAGCCGGATAATGAGCCCCGCGAAGCGGTAGCCGCCGGTACCGGCAAGCCCGAAGAATTCCCGGAAAATACCGCCGGTAAATACGCTCTTATTGAGCGCGGCGGCATCACCTTCGGGGAAAAGTTCGGCAACGCACAAAAAGCCGGTGCGGCCGGTGTAATTATCTACAACCACGAAGCCGGCGGGGATTCCATGATCTCCATGGGCGGTATTGACGAATACACCTTCCCCGGTGGCGTGATGTTCCGCTCCGATGCGCTGCGCCTCGTGAAAGCAATCGAAGCTAAGACCCCGGTCACCATCGCCCTCACGGATGAAGCCCGGACCACGCCCTCGGCCACGGCCGGCGCGCCCTCCAACTTCACCTCCTGGGGCCCGACCTCCAACCTGGACTTCAAGCCGAATATTTCGGGTGTGGGCGGTAACGTCTACTCCACCCTGAATTCCAATACCTACGGCTCGATGTCCGGTACCTCCATGGCCGCTCCGAACGTGGCCGGCTCCATGGCCAGCGTGCTTCAGGTGCTCGGTGAGCGCTTCCCGGATATGTCCCGGGCGGATCGCCTCAGCCTTGCGGAAACGCTGCTTATGAACACCGCGGAAATTCCGCGGCACGACGGCGTTCCTTACGCCCCGCGCCAGATCGGCGCCGGTTTGGTGCGCGTGGATCACGCCCTGGCTTCCCAGGTGCACGCCCGCGTGGACGGCGCTAATTCGGTGGCTCTGGGCCAGGTGAACGGGCCGGTGTCCTTCACCGTGACCCTCACCAATCACGGCGATAAGGAAGCGGCTTACGCGATTCCGCGTCAGGAAGTCGTCAACGAAACGAATAACGCGAACGACATCACCTCCACTTTCATTTCCAAGGAAACGCTGACGGCGGACCGTAAGGTCCTCACCGTGGCGCCCGGGGAAAGCACCCAGGTCACCTTCACGCTCACCCCGAGCAAGGGTAACCACTTCGTGGAAGGCTGGGCGGTGCTCGCCGGCGTGCAGGATACCCCGGATATTAAGGTGCCCTACCTTGGCTTCGCCGGGGACTGGAACGCCGAACCCATTTTCGTGGCGCCGGGTCAGACCTGGGGTGAGGGAAATACCTCCACCTCCCAGCTGACCACCACGCTCTTCGGGATGACCCTCCCCATGAAGAACAATATCTTCGGGGAATTCTGGCTCTCGCCGAATAAGGACAATAGCGCTGATACGGTTGTCCCGAATTTGACGCAACTGCGTAACGCGGAAGAAGCCCAGTTCGAAATCTACGATGCGGCCGGCAAGCTCGTAACGCGCGTGGGTGAGGAACAGGAACTCTCTCGCCAGATCGCGGGTACTGCCCTCGGCACGAAGAATATTGCGCAGCCCTACCGCAGCCACGCTTTCAATGGCACGGTGTGGGATGCGGCCAGCGCGAGCTTCAAGGCGATTCCGGATGGGCGCTACACCTACCGCGTCAAGGCGCGCCTGGGTGATCGTTTCGACTGGCAGACCCTCGATATGCCCTTCGGCGTGGATACCGTTGCCCCCGAAGTTTCCGTGGGTGAACCCTTCGAGCGTGATGGACAGAAGATCCTGCCCTTCACCGTGACCGAAACCGGCTCGGGGATTTTCTCCTCGCCGATTGTGGAAACGGATAAGGGCGGCCAGATCAAGCCGGTCACCAAGAATTCCGATTCTTCCTTCGAAGTGGTGCTTCCCGAGGGCGTTTCCTACGTTGTGGTCACCGTGGGCGACCTGGGTATGAATACCACCATGGTCACCAAGGTGCTGGGCGCGAACGCCATTGAGATCCCGAACCTGAAGAAGTACAACACCGAGGTCTTCACCCCGAACCACAGCCTTGTCAAGGATGGCAAGCTGACCGTCTTCGGCCTGGCTTCCGATGCGGTGGCCCGCGTGAGCGTGGCCGGTGCGGATGCGGAGCTCAGTGGGGGACTCTTCGGTGCCCAGGTTGCGCTGACCGAAGGCACCCAGAATATCCCCGTGGTTGCCTACGGTGATAACGGCCGCGAAATCACCCGCACGGTGCTGACCGTCACCTACGATTCGGTGGCCCCGAGCGTGGCGATTACCTCCCTCAATGCTGGCGGCAAGCAGCCGGTGGCCGAGGACGGTTCCGTCACGATCACCGGTAATGTGCGCGATGAGCGCGCCGGCGCTACCCTCACTGTCAAGATCAACGGCAAGGCCGTTGAGGTGGATGCCACCGGTGGCTTCACCACTACCTTCACCCCGGAAGCTGATGCCGTCAGCGCCACCGTGGTGGCCTCCGATGGTGGAAATACCACCACCGAAACGGTCACCTACGAAGGCCGGGAGGTCGTGGCGGAAGATACGTCGTCGTACCAAGCACCTACCTTCACGAATGTGGAATGCTTCGGCACCACCTGCCTACCGGATATGTCCACCGCGGAAAAGACGGCGGACGGCAAGCTGGTGCTGCGCGGTAAGGCGCAGGGCGTGTCCGCCTTTGTGCTTCAGCCGCGCGTGACCGTGAACGAGGCCGGCGACTACGTTGTTCCGGAAGCGATTAACGTGAACGTGCAGGCCGATGGCACCTTCGAAGCCGCGGTGCCGGTGACCACCGGTATTAACGCCTTCCACATGAAGGTGACCGATACCGCGGGCAAGGTTCGTATGGATACCATCCTGCGTGTCTTCTGGGATACCGGGTACCCCAAGGTGTCCTTCACGGAACCGACCCTGTACAACGGCGTGCTCTACGCGAATTCGGATGAGGTCACCTTCGCGGGTACCGCCTCCGACGACGCTTGGGGTTACGAACTGAAGATCAACGGCTCGGTGGTGCGCAGCATTATCGACCACACCGTGGGCGGCACCAAGACCAATACCCGCAGCTTCAACCAGGCATTCCCGGTTGCGGACGGCGATACGGTCCTCGTGCAATTCGGTGACGGCATGGGCAATACCCTGCTCAACACCATCCCCGTGGTGGTGGATAAGGACGGCCCGGCGGTGAGCATCAACGGCACGGACGGCGCGGTTATTCGCGACGGCGCTGCCATTGCCACCAGCGTGACCGACCCCAACCTCAAGGCCGCGCGCGTGCTCCTCAACGGGGACGTGCTCAGCGAGCAGAGCACCGATGCGAGCCTGCTCGGCCAGAGCGTTGAGGACAGCCTCGTGGACGTCAAGACCTACTTCGGTGGCGGAAACGACGCGGGTGCGAACGGTGCGGATGCCGCGAAGGCCGTGCAGGTTGATGCTAACGGTGTGGCGGATAAGAACGACGCCGCACGCGTGGTTGCGGGCGTGAAGGACGCGGCCGGGCTTATGGCTGAGGCCGATGCTCCGGTTGCCGACGACGCAGCGGCCGGCGATACCGCTGGTGAGGCTGCGACCGCTCTCAACTACACCGTGGAAACCGCCGCGCTGCCGGCCGGTACGTACACTCTCACGGTGGAAGGCACCGACCTGGCCGGTAATTCCACCGCGCAGTCCATCTCCTTCACGAAGGACAGCCTGCCCGTGATCGAGGGTCCGGACACCGTGGAACTCACGGCGCCCGCCGGCGCTCTTGACCGGCAAGCACTGGCCGCCGAGGTACTCGCCAAGTACACGGTGAAGGACGACGGCGCAGCCGGGGCCGCGGGCGATACCGCTCTCACCCTGGCGCCGGGCACGGTGCTCAACCCGGGCGAGAATACGGTGACCCTCATTGCCACCGATGCTGCCGGGGCTGCCGTCACCAAGACGGTGAGCGTCACGGTAGCCCAGGAGACCGCACCGGAACCGGAGCCCACTCCGGGTGAGCCGGGTACCCCGGGTACCCCGGATCCGACGCCGGGTCAGCCGGTGCCGAACCCGACGCCGGCGCCCGAACCGAGCACGCCCGGTAAGCCGGGTGATACCGGAAACGTGTTCTACCTGTCCAACAATTGGACCTCCACGGTTGCCCAGCAGGTCTTCTCCTACGGGCGAGCCGCCGACCAGGTCCTGATCGGTGACTGGGATGGCGATGGCAAGGAAACCCTGGCAGTGCGCCGCGGCAACCAGATCTTCATCCAGAACAGCCTCTCCGGCGGAGTTGCTGATGAAGTGATTTCCTTCGGACGTGCTGATGACACCATCGCGGTTGGTGACTGGGATGGCGACGGTAAGGATACCTTCGCGGTGCGCCGCGGCAACCAGGTATTCGTCCTCAACTCGATTCGTTCCGGGGATGCCGATCAGGTATTCAGCTTCGGCCGCGACGGCGACGTGCTGCTGGCCGGTGATTTCGATGGTGACGGCAAGGATACCTTCGCGGTCCAGCGTGGGAACGTGTTCTTCGTGAATAACACCCTCGCGGGCGGCAAGGCTGAAACCTCCTTCTCCTATGGCAAGGCCGGTGACCAGATCTTTGTTGGTGACTGGGATGGTGACGGCAAGGATACCTTCGCTGTTCGGCGTGGTAACCAGGTGTTTGTGGCGAACTCGCTCAAGAGCGGGAACGCTGATATCACCTTGCATTATGGCCGGGCCGGTGACCAGATGCTGGTTGGTGACTGGGATGGGGATGGCGTTGATACCCCCATCGTCCGCCGCTAATAACTAGCGCCCGCGGGATGCTGGCCCACCGGCCAGTATCCGGCCCAGGGTAAAGGGAAGGGGAGGCCCCGGATTTTCCGGGCGCCTCCCCTTTTCGCTTCCCGGGGGCGCGGACTATCTATTTACGCTTAGCTACCTTGAGCGGGCCCGCCGCACTTGCCGCTGGCAGAACTCGCGAATCTCCGCGAATCCGGCTTCGCGTACCGGTGCGCGGGAGAGCAGTACGTCATGAACAGCACGATCCAATTTCAGGATATGCACATCGCTCGCTATTTCCGCGGCCCGTGCCCACATTTGCTCGACGTCCAACACGGTATCGGCTTCGCGCAACTCCTCGCTCCACGCGGTGGCCACGATGCTGCGCGCCGCGGTGAGCATGAGCACCGGGAGCCGCAGCCGCACATTCCGCGCCACGTACCGCTGCGCCCGAATGACCGCGTGCAGCCAGCCGCCGCGAATCGGCGCCGGATCCGGGCGCATATCCCAGGCCGGCGTCCACCCGGTGGTCCAAAACGGATCGCTGGTACCTTCCGGCGCCCCGGGCACCCGCGTCATTCCTTCCGGGCGCCACGCGTCGAGCACCATCCCGTAAAAGCCCGGGTCGTGTACGGGCAGCGGTTTTTTCGGTGCGGTGCGCGCCGCCAGTTCCGCCACAGGTACGACGACGGCGCTCCCGGCCGCTCCCACCTGCAAATCCAACCACGGTGAATTAAGCACCAGGCCAGCCAGATCTTTCCCGCGGCGGGAGCCGGCGTAGAGGGTGGCGGTGAGGCCGCCGGTGGAATGCCCGTACAGGATGGTGGGGAGTTGGGCTGCAGCGGGGCCGAAGCGAGCCGGGAGGTCTGTGCGCATGGCGGCCAGGGCCGCATCGATATCGGCAAAATACACCCGCATGCTATCCGTGTAGCCGTAGCTTTGCCGCTGCGGATCCCAGGAGCGGCCATATTTACGCAGGTCAATTGCGTAGAAAGCCCCGCCGGCAGCTGTTATCGCTTCGGCAAGGGCCCACTGGTAGAACATGTCATTCCAGCCGTGAATAGCGAGGAAAGCGAAGCTCGGGGTAGGCGTGCCCGCGGGTGGCAGTGCGCGGATGAGGGTGGCGCAGACGGCACCTTCGTCGTCGTCGGGAAGAGGAAGGGTGAGGCGTTCGTAACCGGCGCCGAGGAGGTCGGGTTCCCACGCGAGCGCGGGATGGTGGGGTGCGGCGGCTCGAGTCACGTTCATCCTTTCGGCTTTTCTTCGATTTTACCGCCCGCGTGGCGTTGTTCGGGTCGTGGGTGCCGGGCAGCAGAGTCCGGGGCAGTGACACCCGGCGGTGAAAGCCCGGGCCATAGCAGGCGATTCTGGCATGCCTCGCTTCACCCGCTGCTTTCCCATACCCCCACCACGGATTTCTAGAAAGCAAAGTGGCGAGTGTTCTGTAGAATCCCCATAACAGCCTATCGACTAGGGAGGAGCTGCCCGTGCCCTCAACACAAGGCCAGCCCGGTGTGCGGGAAACAGCCATCCGGCTGCTACCCGCGCTCGGCTTCGGACTCATCCTCGGCGCCCTCACCCTGCTCTGGATGAACGACTGGCACGGCACTCTCTACATCAGCCTCATTATGATCGGCGCACTGATCGTGTTGGGTGGCATTATTTATTTGCGTTACCGCTACCTCCACACCGCGGCCGCGCACGACCACCCGCTCCGCCCCCTCACCGCTGTGCTCACGGGCATCGCATTATTTCTGGGCGGCACGCTCCTGCCCGCCCTCCTCAACCCGCACCAAGCCGTCCGCATCGTCACCACCCAAATTAAAGACTGGGGCGGGGGCCCATTACGCTCCTATTTTGTGAGCGGGGCTGAAGATTTAGGTGTCGCCGTCGTCGATATTGAAAAAGAAGCCGGGACCACGCAAGCGTTCCGGGCCCTCGTGCGCGAACGCCGCCTCGAAATTGACGTTCCCGTGGGCGAACGCAATAACGCCGCGGTCACCTACTCCTGGTCTCTGCCGCGCGATACCACGCCCTACGGGTTCGCGGCCTCGCGGCCTTTCCGCTTCGAACGCGTCCCCACCTTTGACTACACCCAGCTTGATGCCGCGCTCTTCACCCGCGCCACCACCCTCGTGCGCGAACGCGGCGCGCAGATCGGCTTGACGCTTGCGCAGCTG
This sequence comes from Actinotignum stranguriae, assembly GCF_051265215.1. Classification (NCBI taxonomy): domain Bacteria; kingdom Bacillati; phylum Actinomycetota; class Actinomycetes; order Actinomycetales; family Actinomycetaceae; genus Actinotignum; species Actinotignum stranguriae. The sequence goes on along the minus strand of NZ_JBOZCJ010000020.1, from coordinate 25,347 downwards.
GAAAGCGCGGAAGTATTCGTGCGAGTGAAAGCGGCGGCTGCCGAGCTACCTGAATGCGAAGGCACTTGCCCCGCGCCCGAGGACCTCATCTACACCGGGTGGCTGCGCGCCGGCGGCAAAGCCGGGCACGTGATGATCGACGCGCGCGGCACCGTGCTCGGCGAAGACTGGTCGCAATTCGGCGAGTAACGAGTCTCGGAGTAGCGGGCGGGATGGCGGCTAGAGAACCGCGTCCACTGGCGCATCCGCCGGCGCGACCTCGGCGAGGAAATCCGCAATAATCGCGGAAACCTCATTATTTTCGATAAGGAAACCATCGTGACCGTGCGCGGAATGCACGGTCTGGAGCGGGTGCGCCCCGGGCAAAGCTGCGGCCAAGTCCGCCATATGCTGCGGATAAAACAGCCGATCCGAATCAACGGCGACGACGAGCGCCGGCTGCTGCAGCCCCGCCACCACCTGCGCGGTGCCGCCCCGCCCGCGCCCAATATCGTGAGTAATAAATGCCTGGCTGATCGTCAGGTAGGAATTCGCATCAAAACGCGCCACTAATTTCGCACCGTGATAATCCAGGTAGGACTGTACGGCGTAACGGCCCCCGCGCAGCGGATCTTCGCCCTCCTGCGGGGTGCGCCCGAAACGCGCCGCCAGCTCCGGGGCGCAGCGATAAGTTAAATGCGCTATTTCACGAGCCAGGCCGAGCCCGGCATCCGGGCCGCTCACGCCACTCTCATCGGGTTCGGCATCGTAATAATGTCCGCCGCGCCAGCGTGGATCCAGGCGGATCGCCAGATTTTGCAGGTGCGCATAAGCAATATGTTCCGCGGTGCTGGCCGGGCCCGCCACCAGCACCGCGAAGGCCCCCACCCGCTCCGGGAAGGACGCCGCCCATTCCATGGTGCGGCAGCCCCCGAAGGAAGCGCCCGCCACCAGCGCCCAGCGCTGCACCCCGAGCAGATCGGCGAGCCGTGCCTCCGCCGCGGCCATATCCCGCATGGTAATTTCCGGGAAACGCGGGCCCCAGGGCTGGCCATCGGGAGCGGGCGAAGCCGGGCCGGTACTTCCCTGACATCCACCCAGCACATTCGGGCACACCACGTAATACTGATTTGTATCAATGGCCAGGCCCGGGCCCACAATATCTTTCCACCAGCCGCTTTGCCCATCACGCGCCGCGGCATGCGAATCCCCGGTGAGGGCGTGGCATAGCAGCACCGCATTGGAGCGGTCCGCATTGAGCTGCCCCCACGTTTCGTAGGCGAGTCGAACCTGCGGCAGGCGGCCGCCCAGCTCCAGTTCCAGGGGGCCAAGATCCGCGAAACGGCGCTCACCCGGGTCGTCCCCCTCCAGCCAGGCGCCGGTAGGGCGCTCGGTGAGGCGGGGAGCGGGGGTGTAGCCGGTATCGAAATCACCGATAGGTTCGGCATCGGTGACCGGGTCTAGGGGAGCGTGTCCCACGAGGAACTGGGGGCTGGGCGTCATGATAATCCTTGATCTTTGGTATCTAGGCGATGGACTCGAGGCCCTGGCGAATATCGGCAATAAGATCGCGCGGATCTTCAATACCGATGGACAGGCGCACGGTGGCCGGGCTGATACCGTTGGCCGCCAGCTCTTCCTCGGTTAACTGCGAATGAGTGGTCGAAGCCGGGTGCACCACCAGTGATTTCGCGTCCCCGATATTCGCGAGATTGGAGAAGAGACGGAGGGACTCCACGAAAGCCGCGGCCTTTTCAAAACCGCCGGCAACTTCCACCGTGAAGACCGAACCGGGGCCCTTCGGGGCATACTTGGCGGCCAGCTCGTGGTAGGGATTACCCGGCAGACCAGCCCAGTTCACCGAGTCGATACCGGGGTGCTCGACCAAGAATTCCGCCACCGCGCGGGTATTGGAGAGGTGGCGGTCGATACGCAGGGAGAGGGTCTCCAGGCCCAGCCCGATAAGGAAGGCATTGAAGGGAGAAATTGCGGCGCCGGTATCACGCAGCAGGGTGGCACGAATACGAGTTGTGAAGGGGGCGCCGGGAAAATCACCCCAGACGATGCCGTGGTAGGACTCGTCCACCTCGTGGAAGCCGGGGAACTTACCGTTCTTCCAGTTGAAGCCCGCACGTTCCACCACGGAGCCGGCAATGGAGGTGCCGTGCCCGCCCAGGAACTTGGTGGCCGAATCCACCACCACGTCCGCCCCGAAATCGAAGGGGTTCACATTGGCCGGAGTCCCGATCGTATTATCCACAATGAGCGGAATATCGTGGGAATGGGCGAGCTTGGCAAGTGCCTCAATGTCGAGAATATCCTGCTTCGGGTTCGGGATGGTCTCCCCGTAGAGGGCCTTGGTATTCTCATCGATCAGGGCTTCCCAATTGGCGGGGTCCGAAGGGTTCTCCACGAAACGGGCCTCGATGCCGAAGTTCTTGAGCACGTGCTTGAACTGGTTGTAAGTCCCGCCGTAGAGCGAATCGGAGGACACAATATTATCCCCGGCCTGCGCCACATTCGTGACCGCGTAGAAAATAGCAGCCGAACCGGAAGCGAGGAGCAGCCCGCCCGTACCACCGTACAGCGCGGAAATACGTTCTTCGACAGCGCCCTGGGTGGGGTTGGTGATGCGGGTGTAAATCATGCCCGGATCGGTGAGCGCGAAACGCCCGCGCGCCTGCTCATTATCCTTAAAAACATAGGACGTGGTTTGGAAAATCGGCAGCGCTCGGGCACCGTGGTCGGAGTCGAGGACCTGGCCGGCATGCACCTGGAGGGTGTCGAAATGCAAAGTGTTCTGGGAATTCTGATTTTCTGACATGGTGCTCTCCTTCAAAACTGTGATGGGGAGCGGGCGGTAGATAACGCCCCGGCATAAACCTAGAAAATATTCTTTTTCTCAGGCGCAGCAATATCCATTCTGGGTAAACCAGAGGTGTGACATTGGAATATGGGGAATGGAATTCTGCGATGCGGCGAATGCGCTCTGACCAGCCCGCTTATTTTTCTACTTGGTGTTCTTTTCCAAAATCAGCAGGGCTGATAGCGCACGTTAGGGCGGCTGGGCCGCGGAACGTGCGCTAGTTGGGCATTCGCATGACGAACATGGTGCAAGCATAGGCAGGTGAGGGCAGTATTCGTCAAGTTCACGGTGTAAATCACATTCTTGGTTGAGGGTGCCGGCGGCGGAGCTGCGCCGTCGTACTTTAAGTCTTTCGGGTGCTCGCAACGCTGTGCGGATGTGCCCCCGGATTTGTTCGGTGTCTCGCCTGTGTGAAAGTTGTGGTTCCTGATAAATGTAGGTGAGTGGTGTGACGAAAAAGAACAGAATTACACCTGTGAAATTTTGGGGCAGATGTTTCGTTTTGGACTGGTGTGAGGTATGTTCTTAGTGTTTATATCGAATTGTGGGTTTAGTCTGCGCGTACCTGTCCGGGGCGCGGGAAAGCCCGCCCTCTGGAGGTCGTGTGGAGAATCGTTCTCGGCGCCTAACGGCTGTGCTGGCCGCCTGCGCCCTCGCTCTCTCAGTGCTACCCGGTGCCCGCGCGGATAACGTTGAACGCGATATTGATCGCTCGCGGGCCGCGGAAAAGCAAACAGCTCAAAGTATCGGGCAGATCGAAGCTTCGCTGGCCGGGCTCGCCTCCCAGGCCGAAGCGGCCCGCACCGATGTGGTCATCAAGGCGGCCGAAGCCCAGCGTGCCCAGCGCAACCTGGAAGATTCGGTCAATACCGCGATGGATGCCCAGGTGGTGGCCAATAGTGCCCGGGCTGAAGCCGATGCTGCACGCGGGGAGCTCGGCTCGATCTCCTCGGCGATGTACCGGGATTCCTCCACCACCCTCACCGCCGCGAACGCGCTGCTCGGAGCGCAATCCCTGCGCGATGCCGATGACCGCCAGCGCGCTTTCCGCACCGCCGGCCACGCCACCGACCAAAAGCTACAGCGCTACCAGGCCGCCCGCGATATTGCCGATACCCTCCAGGGCGAAGCGGATCGCAAGGCCAATGAGCAGGCCACCATTGCCGCGCGCGCGGAGGGCGCCGCGAAAGATGCCAGCTCGGCCGCCTCCCAATTGGATAGCCAACTGGCCTCCATCGAAGCGCAACGCGACCAACTTTTCGAAACCCTCGCCCGGCAAAAAGGCACGACGGCGGCGCTAGAACGCGCCCAGCAAGAACAGAAAGAAGCCGCGGCCCGCGCCCAGGCCGAAGCTGAACGCCAGCGCATCGCGGCTGAAGCGGCAGCCCAGGAACAGGCCGCCCGGGAGGCAGCAGCTCGGGAAGCGGCGGCCCGCCAGGCGGCCGCGGAAGAAGCGGCTCGGCGCCAAGCCGAAGCTCAGCCCGCTCCCGCGCCGGCACCGGCGCCTGCTCCCGCACCGGAACCCGATCCGGAACCTGAACCCGCGCCGGCGCCAGCCCCGGATCCCGAACCTGAACCGGAACCCGAACCGGCCCCGGCACCGTCGGGTAATGGTTGGGCGATTGTGAGCTTCGCACGGCAATTCGTGGGTGTGCCCTATGTGTGGGGTGGCAATACCCCCTCGGGCTGGGATTGCTCCGGTTTCACCCGCTATGTGTACGGGCACTTCGGGTATTCCCTGCCGCGTACCTCCGGGGCGCAGCGTTCGGCCGGCTACGAGATTTCCCCCTCCCAAGCCCAACCCGGCGACCTGCTGTGGTGGCCCGGGCACGTGGGCATCTACACCGGCAACGGCATGCATATCGCCGCCACCAACCCGGAAGGTGGCACGCGCGAAGGCCCGATTTGGGGTAGCCCCACCTACGTGCGGATTATCGACTAGGTTGAGCTGCGTGAGCTTAGCGTAGGCTAGGCAAGCTACGTAAAAGCGGGAGCTGTGCATGATCTGCATAGCTCCCGCTTTTTACGTCTCTACCTGGGGTTATTTGCCCGCCTAGTGCTGGCCGGCTACCCGCCTAATGCTGGCTGGGCGGCTGCGCTTCGTGCGCGGTGTAATAGCCTTCGTCAATGGCCCGCTGGAAGGAGGCCCGAATTTCCTCCTCCGCGGCTTCGCGGCCCACCCAGTGGGCGCCTTCCACGGACTTGCCCGGCTCCAGATCCTTATACACCTCAAAGAAGTGCTGGATTTCCAGGCGGTGGAATTCCGAAACATCCTCAATTTCGGTACGCCAGGAGGCCCGCTGATCTGAAGCTGGCACGCATAGCACCTTATCGTCGCCGCCCTTTTCATCACGCATGCGGAACATACCCAGCGCACGGCAGCGAATCACGCAACCCGGGAACGTGGGCTCTTCCAGCAGCACCAGGGCGTCCAGCGGATCGCCGTCCTCACCGAGGGTGTCATCAATAAATCCGTAATCATCGGGGTACCGGGTGGATGTGAAAAGCATGCGATCCAGGCGGATGCGCCCGGTTTCATGATCTACTTCGTACTTATTTCGATTTCCCTTGGGGATTTCGATGGTGACATCGAATTCCATCATGTGAAGCTCTCCTCGCTGACGGCTGGCACATAAGAACACCTAAGAATACGAGCTGCGTTCCGTGCAAGAATAGGCCCGTGAAAGGAAAAGCTCAGATCGCTTTGTCCCTGGTGCTCCTTCTTGCGGGCGGGTACGCATTCGCTGATGCCTTTGATCTTACCCCCGGATTGCTCACCCTGGGACCTAGGGCCGATGCCGCCGCGCCGTATCCGCAGCCCACTCCCGTGCCGGCCGTGACCGTTCCGACCGCCCCCGAGCCTGCGGAACTCGAGGATGCCAGCGTTGCCAAGGTCGCGGCCCTCGGGCAGGAATTCGCCGCTCGCCTGGCACCCACGGGCCAGGTATCCTACGAAATTCGCGAGGCTGCCACGGGGCGGGTGCTCGCCACAAAGGATGCGAAAGTCTCGCGGGTACCGGCCTCCAATATGAAACTGGTGACCGCCCGGGTGGCCCTGGAAACCCTCGGCCCGGATCGCCGCTTCGCTACCAGCGTGGCCGCCTCCGGCACCACCATTCACCTCATCGGCGGGGGCGATGTGTTCCTGGCTCCCGATACCGCCGCCACCCAGGTCCCGGGCACCATTGCCCGCGGCGATCTCTCGGAATTGGGCGCGGCCGCCGCCACCTACGCGCGCGAGCACCCGGGTGGCCCGGTAAGCGTCGTCGTTGATACCTCTCTTTTCGCGGGGCCGGAGTACGCGCCCACCCTCGATCCGGTCAACCACGATTACGTGGCACCCATAACGCCGCTCGCGCTGAACGGTGGGGCGGTGGGCTACCACTACAGTGCCACGCCCGCCCTCGATGCCGGGAACGCCCTCGCGGAGCAGCTGCGCGGGGCCGGAGTGGAAGTGGCGGAGGTACGCGCTGGGCAAGCGCCCAAGGAAGCGGCAGCCCACCCGCTGGCCACGGTGCATTCGGCGAGCGTGCGCGAGCTGGTGGACCGCATGCTCACCGAATCGGATAACACCCTGGCGGAAACCCTCGGGCACCTGGTGGCGCGCGAGCGCGGAGAAAGTGTGGATTTTGCGGGCGCGGCGCGTGCCACCCGCGCGGTTCTGGAGGAGCTGGGCTACCCGCTGGACGGCGTGGTGATCTCCGATAATTCCGGCCTGAGCGAAACGAATCGGCTCACCTGTACGCTCCAGCTCGCGATCCTGGAGGACGCTGTGAATCTGAGCGATGGCACGGTGGGGGCGCTGGGGGCCGGCTTGCCGGTAGCTGCGCTCAACGGCACGTTGGCGGACCGCCTCACCGAGGGCGCCGCGCCCGGAATGATTCGCGGGAAAACTGGGACGCTCGCGGATGTGGTCTCGCTCAGCGGGGTGCTGCGTACGCGTTCGGGGGCGCTACTGACCTTCTCCATCCTCACCGATTCCCACCACGACGTTTCGTTGTTGGATGTGCGGGGCGCCGAGGATGCTTTCCTCACCGCGGTGGCGGAGCTCTAATGGCCGGACCCCACCCCGCTTACGCGGCCGGGCGGCGCCGCTTGCGCGAGCTGTTGGAGAGTTGCGGATACCGGCCGGGTACCCGGCTGACGGTAGCGGTGTCCGGCGGCTCGGATTCCCTCGCGCTAGCCCGTATCGCGCTCTTCGTGGCGCGCCGGGACGGCTACCTGCTGCGCGCGGTCACCGTCAACCACGGGATTCGCCCGGAGGCGGGGCGCGAAGCCGCGCAGGTTGCGGCCCGCCTGCGTTCCTGGGGGTACGACGACGCCGCGGCGGTCAGCGTGGACCTCGGCGGTGGATCGAGCCCGGAAGGGCAGGCACGAGCGGCCCGGTACGCGGCATTGGCCGAGGCGGCCGGTGCGGACAGCCCGGTGCTGCTGGGCCACACCGCGGACGACCAAGCTGAAACCGTGCTCCTGGGCCTAGGGCGGGGTTCGGGAGCGCGCTCCCTGGCAGGCATGCCGGAAGCGGGCCCGCTGCCGGGCAACCCGGAGCTCACTGCGCTGCGCCCGCTGCTGGGGCTGCGGCGCGCGGCGCTTCGCGCCGCGCTGCAAGATGAGGGGCTGGCCTGGGTGGAGGATCCTTCCAATGAGCCCGATGGCCCGTGGCGGGCGGCGGGCGGTGGCCCGCTCACCCGCGCCGCGCTGCGCTCACGCGCCCTGCCTGCTCTGAGTGAGACGCTCGGGCCGGGAACGGTGGAAGCTCTGGCTCGCACCGCCCGCCTGCTGCGCCGCGATAATGAGGCTTTGGACACCTGGGCGGCCCGGGAACTGGCCACCTGGGAAGAACGCGGTGTGGTGAAAGAGGCGGGTGAGCCGGGGTGCGGCGTCGTCGTACCTATTGCACCGCTGCGCGAACTTCCCACGGCCGTGCGCACCCGGATTCTGCGCGTCCTGGCCTTGCGCGTGGGGGCACGCGCCGGGGAGGTGAGCGCGGGGCATATTGAGGCCCTCGACGCGCTGGTGACCGGGCCGGGCGGCGTGCGCCACTGCGACCTGCCCGGGGCGCGAGCGCTTCGGCGCGATAATATTGTCGTCTTCGCGCGTTAGGCTTAGAAGCACAGCGGAACTGCTCAAGGAGATGGTGATGGACCACACCGATATGGGTGATAAGTTGGAAAAAATCCTCGTCACAAATGAGGAAATCCAAGCGAAGCTTGAGGATATGGCGCGTCAGATTGACGCTGATTACGATGGTGACCTGCTCGTGGTGGGCGTGCTCAAGGGTGCCGTCATGGTGATGGCGGATCTGGTGCGGAAAATCCACTCTCCGCTGAATATGGATTGGATGGCGGTGTCCTCCTACGGGATGGGTACCAAATCCTCCGGCGTGGTGCGGATTTTGAAGGATCTGGATGCTGATGTGACCGGTCGGCACGTCCTCATCGTGGAAGATATTATCGATTCCGGCCTTACCCTCGCGTGGCTGAAGAAGAATCTGCTGGATCGCGGGGCGCAATCGGTGCGGATCGCGGCCATCCTGCGAAAACCCGAGGCGGCTAAAGTTGACGTTCAGGTTGACTACCTAGGCTTTGATATTCCCGATGAGTTCGTGGTGGGGTACGGACTCGACTATGCCGAACAATTCCGGCATCTGCCTTTTGTGGGCACCCTGGCCCCGCACGTTTACGGAGGATAAGTGGACGAACAGCAAGAACCTCGCGGTACTGAACCGGGCGGCACGGCGCCGGGCGGAAGCGAAGCTCGTGGCGGTGAGGCTCGCGGTAGTGAGGCGCACGGTAGCGAAGCGAGCCGCACCGAACCCAGCGCGTATGAGCGCAAGCGCCGGGCCCGCCGCGCCCACCCGCCGCAGCCGGAAGGCCAGTGCGGTTCTACCGGCACGGGCACTAACAGCACGGGCAATAACGGCGGCGCCGGGAAGAACAAGAAATCCCGCGGCTCCGGCTCCGGCCATAAGCTCAGCGAAGAAGAACGCACCAGCCGGCGGCGCTGGCGCGTTATCTCCGGCATAGTCATCGCGGCGCTTCTTGCTTTTATCGGAACCAACCAATTCATGGCCATGCAGTGGTCGAATATCTCCACTTCGGAAGGTATCGCGCTGCTGGAAGGCACCACCGTCCAGCGGGTGCAGATCACAGACGGCACTAACCGGGTACGCCTGTGGCTAACCGAGCCAACAAAAACCATGGATGGTGACGGCGATAAACACGACGCCGGGAAGAAGGTCACTTTCCAATACGCTGACCCGCAGGGCCAGCACATCACCACCCTGGTGGAACGGGCCAATCCGGAACGCGGGCATAACTCGATTGTTCCCTCCCAGAACGTGTTTGTTTCGATGCTCTTCACGTTCCTGCCCATGATCCTCATCTTCGCGGTGTTCATCTGGTTCATGCGCAGCCAGATGGGGCGCGGCTTCGGGGCGAAGGATGCCAATGCGGATGGTGAAGTCTCCGAGGTACGTTTCTCCGATGTAGCCGGGGAAGATGAAGCCGTGGAAGAAGTAAAGGAAGTGGTAGACTTCCTCAAGAACCCGGACCGCTACCAGGCGCTCGGGGCGCGTATTCCGCGCGGGGTGCTCCTCTACGGCCCGCCCGGAACGGGTAAAACCCTGCTGGCTAAGGCCATTGCCGGGGAAGCACAGGTACCGTTCTTCTCCATCGCTGCCTCGGAATTCGTGGAGCTCTACGTGGGTATGGGTGCCTCGCGGGTGCGCGAACTCTTCAAAACCGCGAAGAAAAAAGCCCCGGCCATTATTTTCGTTGACGAAATTGACGCGGTGGGCCGCGGGCGCGGCAGCGGAGCCCTCAGCCATGGCGAACAGGAACAAACCCTCAACCAGCTCCTCGTGGAAATGGACGGCTTCTCCACTGATGAGGCTGTCGTCCTTATTGCCGCCACCAACCGCCCGGACGTGCTGGACCCGGCGCTGCTGCGCCCGGGGCGTTTCGACCGGCAGGTCGCGGTAGATGCCCCCGATATTCGCGGGCGCGAAGCTATTTTGCGGGTGCACGCGCGCGGCAAGCCGCTGGCGGACGACGTCGACCTGGCCGGGGTCGCCAAGCGCACCCCCGGGTTCACGGGCGCGGACCTTGCCAATATCCTCAACGAAGCAGCGCTCTTGGCGGCGCGCCGCCACGCCCACGTTATTACCAATGCGGATGTGGATGAAGCTTCGGATCGCGTGATGGCCGGCCCGCAGCGTTCCAGCCGGGTCATGAGCCCGGAGGATCGGCGCATGACGGCCTACCACGAAGGCGGGCACGCGCTCGCGGCGGCGGCTTTGCGCTATACCGACCCGGTCACGAAGGTAACTATTTTACCGCGCGGGCGGGCCTTGGGGTACACGATGGTCATGCCCACCGAGGATCGCTATTCGGTTACCCGCAACCAGCTCCTCGACCAGCTCACCTACGCGCTGGGCGGGCGCGCCGCGGAAGAAATTATTTTCCGGGACCCCTCCACCGGTGCTTCTAATGACATCCAGAAGGCCACCGAAACCGCGCGGAAGATCGTGACCGAATACGGGATGACCACCGCGGTGGGTGCGGTGCGGGTAGCTCCCACCGCCCAGGAAGAAGCGAGCTTCGCGGCGGCTTCGCGCACCTCGGATTCCCTGGCTGCCACCGTGGATGAGAACGTGCGGGCCCTCCTTGACCAGGCACTCACCGAAGCGTGGACGATTATTACCGAAAACCGGGATATTCTCGACCACCTTGCCGAGGTGCTCCTCGATAAGGAAACCGTGCTGGAAAACGAACTCGCGGAGATCTTCAAGGACGTTGTCAAGGCGCCCGAGCGAGAGGTGTGGCTTTCCGCTCCGGACCGCCCGGTCTCGCAGCGCCCGCCCATCCCACTCCCGGAAGGGAAAACCGAGGAGGAAGCGGCAGCGGATTCGCGCCTGCCCGCCCCGGAGCTTCCCGATGCTGCCACGGGGCCGCTCGGCCCGCGCGGTCGGCACGGCGCGGAACATGAGGATGCCTCAACCCAGCGGGAATGAGCGTGAAAAATACGGGTGCATGAGCTCGGAGAGTGAGGACGCATGAACTCAGTGGAACCGGCGCAAACCGGCCAGGTAGATAGCAACGTTGCGGATACGCCGCGGGTTGATACCGCGCGGGTAGAGCGGGCCGTGCGGGAAATCCTCACCGCTATTGGTGAGGACCCGAACCGCCCCGGCCTGGTGGATACTCCCGCGCGGGTGGCCCGCGCTTGCGCGGAGATCTTCGCCGGTGTGGGCAAGGATCCCGATGCGGTGCTCGATGCCCAATTCGCGGAGGACTTCCACGAAATGGTGGTGGTACGGGATATCACCTTCTATTCCATGTGTGAACACCATCTGCTGCCTTTCTTCGGGGCGGCCCATATTGTCTATATCCCCGGGGAAGAAGGGAAGGTTACCGGCCTATCCAAACTGGCCCGGCTGGTAGAAGGCTACGCGCGCCGCCCCCAGGTGCAAGAGCGCCTCACCACCCAGATTGCCAATGCGCTGCGCGACCGCCTGGGTGCGGCCGGGGTACTCGTGGTGGTGGAAGCCGAACATATGTGCATGACCATGCGCGGGGTGCGCAATTCCGGTTCACGTACCGTCACCTCGGCGGTGCGCGGCATGCTGCGTAAACCGAGCACCCGCGCCGAAGCCATGAGTCTTATCGAACGGGGAGCCTGAAATGCCAACACCTATGCCATTGCGCGATCCGGAACTCCTTGGGGGATCCCGCACCCGCGTTATGGGTATCCTCAACGTCACCCCCGATTCTTTTTCCGACGGCGGGAGCTGGGCCACGGTCGATACCGCCATCGCGCACGGCCATGAACTCATCGCCGCCGGGGCGGATATCATCGACATCGGTGGGGAATCCACCCGCCCGGGTGCCACCCTCCTCAGCGCCGCGGAAGAATGGGAACGTATCGGGCCGGTGGTACGCGAACTAGCCGGGTATATCCCCATCTCGGTTGATACCTACCACGCGGACACCGCGGCGCGGGCCTGCGCGGCCGGCGCCCGCATTATCAACGACGTGACCGGTGGGCGCGGGGACAGCGCCATGTGGGAAACCGTGGCCGAATCCGGGGCCTACTATGTACTCCAACACGGGCGCGGCGATGCACAAACCATGAACTCCCTAGCCGGCTACCGCGCTATCGGGCGCGAGGTGAGCACGGAAGTGCTCGAGCGCGTGGCCGGCGCCGTTGCCGCCGGAATTGCTCCCACCAGGATCATCATCGACCCGGGCTTCGGCTTCGCAAAAATGGGCGACGACGATTGGCGCCTGGCGGCCCATATTGACGAATTCCTGTGGGCTGGCATGCCGGTCCTCATCGGAGTTTCCCGCAAACGCTTCCTCGCCGAAGTGACCCCGGAAGGCCTACCCGCCAGCGGGCGAGACGGCGCCACCGCGGCACTGAGCACCTATTTCGCTGAAAAAGGCGTGTGGGCGGTGCGGGTTCACGATGTAGCATCCTCGCGGATCGCGGTGGATACCGTGGCCAAACTGCGCGAATGCGGACTGGTCTCCACCTCCCAACCCGGAGTAGCCCGCCCCGAAAACGCGGGAGCTACGGAGGCCGCGCGGTCATGATGGGAGTACCCCCACGTATCCACAATGCCCTCGCCATGCTCGGATGCTGCCTGGATACCGTGAGCATCACCGGCGTGGAAGTATCCGCCCGGCACGGCGTCTACGCGGAAGAACGCGAAGCCGATCACCCTTTTATTTTCGACGTCGCAGCTCTCGTGGACACCAGCGCGGCCGGCCACGCAGATGACCTCGCGGCCACAATCTCCTACGCGGATCTGGCAGAGGATGCCCGCACGGTCGGGGAAAGTGCTCCCGTGAGCTTGATCGAAACACTGGGGGAGCGGGTAGCCAGCCGGGTTCTCGCGCACGGGGCCCTGGCCACCGAAGTTACCGTGCACAAACCCGAAGCCCCGGTGCCGGGCCGCTTCGCGGACGCCCGGGTCACCGTGCGCCGCCTGGCAGCTATTGCTCGCGGCGGAACCATGCGGGAAATGGTGATTGGGATGGGTGCGAACCTGGGGGAACGCGAAGAAACTCTTAGCGCTGCCCTCACCCAGATTGCCGCGCTCCCCGTCCATATTGACGCGGTCTCCTCATTCCATACCACCGCGCCCGTGCTTGCCCCCGGGCAGGAGCCGCAACCGGATTACCTCAACGCGGTACTGCGCCTGACCACCGAACTGTCTCCCCTAGAAGTGCTGGCCGCACTCCGTGCTATTGAGGTGCGGGCCGGGCGCCAGCGCCGCATCCAGTGGGGAGCACGCACCCTCGACCTTGATATCGAATGGGTGGAAGGAGTACGCAGCACCCACCCGCTTCTCACCCTTCCCCACCCGCGTGCCCATACCCGCGCCTTCGTGATGGAACCCTGGCAAGAAATCGATCCGGAGGCCACCGCAAAACTGGAACGCGCCCGGATACGCGAGCACGCGGGTGCCGGCTGCGGCGTCGGCCCCGATACGGGCGGGCACGATGCGTAATCTACGAGCCTTTCTGGGGTGGGGCGCGGCCGGCGCCTTAGCGGGTGAAGCGCTACGGCGCCTCCTCGCCGCGTATCCGGTCGCCGTGCCCGCCTTTGCCGGGCTACCGCTACTCCTCATCGCCGCGGTGCTGCTCTGGTATGGCTGGCGGGTGCGGCGCCTACGCCGCGGACGTGTCGAATCCCTTTCGCACCTGGCCGCGCTGCGGGTGGCAGCCGGCGCGGCAGCGGGACTGCGCAGCGGGGCGCTCCTGGCCGGCGCGGGCGGCTTGCTCGCGATCATGAGCGCGCTGGGCTCCACCTCTTTTGCCCGGGCGAGTGCGCGAGCCTGGGGGATTCTCACCGCCGCGGCGTTGGTGCTCGCGGTAGTCGGATGGATCGTGGACACCTGGTGCCGGATTGAGCGGCGGTAGCCGGGTGCAGGTTTCGTTGCGCCGCGGCAAGCGCGGGTGTTTTTCGGGGCCAGTTTTTATGTCACACCCCTTTGGTAGCGTTAACCCATGGTGACTACCCCTCTTGATCCCGGGCGGGACTATCGTGCAGTGTCGCGCAAACTCTTCACGGTGCGATGGATTATCGCCGCGTGCTTCTGGCTCGTGCTCCTCATCGCGCTCGCGGTGGCTGGATTTATTGCGCGCCCCGAACCACTCGCCTATTACGCGCCCCTGCTGGGGCTGCCCATCCTCGGTTTCCTCATCCACCTGCGTATCGTGTCCCGGCAGGTGAATCACCTCGGTTACGCCATGGATGATATTGCGCTGCGCCTGTGCCGCGGGATCATGTTCCGCCGCATTGACGTGGTGCCTTACGGGCGTATCCAAACGGTGGATGTGCAATCCGGGCCGCTGCTGCGCCGCTTCGGGCTCGCGAAAGTAACCCTCCACACCGCCTCCATGGAAACGGATGCAGTTATCACCGGCCTGCCTACCGCGGAAGCGGATGAGGTGCGTGAGCGTCTCCTTCACCTCGGCGTAGCCGAAATGGAAGGGGTCTAAATGGCCGGCACCGAAATATCCCCGGAAGCGGGAAGCGCGATGGGACTAAACGGCGCGCTGCCGGCTGCACCTGGTGAGCTGGCGGGCACGGCAGGCGTGGTGGGTACGCCGGGCGCGCTGCCCGTAGCTCCGGGCGCGTTACCGATTGCGCCCGGAGTGAGTAGCACCGCGATCTCGGGCACCTGGCAGCCGGTCTCGAAATGGACGCCGTGGAGCTCGCTGCTCTCGTTGTGGTTCTTCGTGCTGGTAGCGGGTGGCTGGATTATTATTCAGCGCCTGGAGGATACCGATTCGCCCGGAATTGTCTGGAGTGAATTCGTGGATCTGCTGCGTTCCTTCTGGCTGATCGCGGTGGGTATCGCGGTGGGAGTCACCCTCATTACCGGGATCATCGCGGCCATCCAATGGCGGCATATGGCCTGGATGTTTGATGCGGACGGGGTGCATATGCGCAGCGGCGTGCTATTCAAACAGCACCGCCACGTGCGCTGGGATCGCATCCAAAGCGTGGATGTCACCCAAAAACTCCTCGCCCGGCTGGTGCGCCAAGCCAGCCTGACTATTACCTCCGGTGGAGAAAAAGTAGAGATCGGGTGGCTGGCGCTGCCCCACGCTGAAAAACTGCGGCCCCTCGTACTATCGCTCGCGGATAAAATGCGTAACGGGGATAGCTCGGAAGTTCCCGATCTTGCCACCGTCAGCACTCCGGAAGCGCGCCCGCACCTCTACGCCATGTCCGCGCGGCGGTTCCTCGCCTCCCTAGTGCTGTCCCCGCGAATCTTCCTCGCTATCATCACGGTGGCCGGATCGGTCACCACCTATGTGCTTACCGATGAAGGCGGCTCCTTCGCCCTCCTCTTCCTTATCATCGCGCTGATATGGCAGCCCGTGAGCTCCCTGCAAGCTAATTGGGGAGCCCGTATCTCACCCACGGCCGAAGGCGTGGAAAAACAAGAAGGGCTCCTATCCCGGCGCACCCTCGGGCTACCTTCCTATCGCGTCCACGCGCTGGCCTTCAAAAAACCTAATTTGTGGCCCGGATGGTGGAAAGTAGAAAGCTGCGTTATTTCCGGCTCGATTTCCGAAGCGATGGAAGCAGCCAAGACCGCAAATGATGCCCTGGTCCCGGTAGGAACGGTCGAGGACGTCCTCGCCGTTGCGCGTGAACTCGGCTTCGCGAAAGATGCCGAGGGTGGCGCTCTCCCTGAGGCCGATTCCCCGGCGCGCCCACCTCACACCGGGGTGCCCAGCCTGGCCCAGCTGCGCAGCTATCTTCTTGATGATAGTGCCCTCCCCGGATTCATCCCCAATCCGCGCTCCTCACGCTGGTTGGATCCCATCGGGTGGAAACGCTCAGGTATTTTCGTGGGTGAGGATGTCATTATTATGCGGCACGGCTGGTTCTGGTACCGCAAAGTAACAATTTTGCTGCGTGAACACTACCAATCCGCCATTATCAGCCAAGGCCCACTCGAACGCCGCTTCCAGCTCGGTACCCTCCGCTGGGCAACCGTGGGGCTTTCGGTAGATGCCCACGCCAAACACATGGATGCTGCTACCGCCAGCCGTGTCCTCACCGCCACCGTCCGCGAACGTGGGAACGGCCCGCGCGGCTGGCACCCCGAATTACCTCCGGCCGGCCCCACCGCGCCATCAGCCGTGCGGCCCGCCGCGCCGCCAGCGGCACCCACTCAGCCGGGCGCGCCTACGGCGCCGTCGTACCCCCAAGGGAATGACAATAGTCCCGGGTCGGGCCGCAGCCCGGTTCCCGAAAGTGATTTCGTCCCGGTACAAGAGTGAAACACGTCGCGTAGCCGCACTTTTATATTTTTCTACATCTAGGATTATTCCTATGCTTAATATCTACGGCCCGGGTGGTATTGGTGGGCTCATCGCGGGAGTTCTCGCGCACAACGGTCAAAAAGTCGCGGTTGTTGCTACCGAGCGCACCGCCGATGCTATTAACCGCAACGGAATTGTTATTAAATCCAAGCGGTTCGGTAATTTTACCGCGCAGGTGCCGGCGCTAACCAGCCCGGCCCGCGGTAGCGAAATCCTGCTCTGCACCAAGGCATACACCCTCCCCAGTATCGAAAAGTCCATTCGTTCAGCCCGCCCCAAAGAAGTGGGAGCGCTCTTCAACGGCTTCGATCACGCCCGTGCTATCCACACCCTCACCGAAGGGGAATCCTGGTCCGGCTCCGTCTACACCATCAGCGAACGCACCGCGCCCGGAGTTATCGAACACACCTCCCAATTCCTCAAAGTGGAAATGCCCGACACCGCCATGGACGGCGAAATCGCGCGCGTACTTCTCAATGGTGGAATTGACGTTTTCTTCCGCGGTACCGAAAACCAGGTCCTGTGGCGCAAACTCCGCAACCAATGCGCCATGGCCCTGCTGACCGGTGCCACCGGGCTGCCCATCGGCCGCGCCATGGAACGCGCCCCGGAACTCACCGAAGCGATGTGCACCGAACTGGCCCGCATCGCCACCATGGAAAAAGTTCCCACCCGCCCCGCGGAAATTCACGCGTGGCTGCGCCGCCTCGCACCCGATGCACACTCCTCGCTCTCCCGCGACCTGCGTGACGGCAACCGCACTGAAATCCACTCCCTGGGTACCGCGGTTCTCGAAGAAGCCGCCCGCCTCGGTGTACCCGCCCCGGCCATCACCGCCGCGCTCTCCGCGATCGACGATCGGTTGCGGGGCCGCAAGTGACACCGGGCCGGATGACCGTAGGGATCATCTCGGCCGGAAAAGTTGGAAGCGTCCTCGGCGCAGCCCTGCGGGCCGCCGGCCACACCATCATCGGTGCGGTGGCCCGCAGCAGTGCCAGCCGCGAACGCCTCGACGCACTCCTCCCCGCAGTACCCGCGCGCGAAACTGAATACCTACTCTCCCGTGCGGATCTCATCCTCCTCGCGCTGCCCGACGCCGCCCTGCCCGGCGTCGTGGAACACGCCGCCGGGCAGGGATGGTGGCGCCCCGGCCAGCTCGTCATCCACACCAGCGCGCGCTTTGGCACGGGCGTGCTCCGGGACGCTGCCGCCGCTGGCGCCCTCACCCTCGCCCTCCACCCGGCTCTGACCTTCACCGGAACCTCCCTCGATATGCGCCACCTCATCGGCGCCACCTGGGCGGTTACCAGCTCCGCGCCGCTCCTGCCCATCGGTATGGCCCTCGTGAGCGAACTCGGGGGAGAACCCAGTGTGCTCGCCGAAGAAAACCGCGGACTCTACGCCGCCGCCCTCACCCATGCCTCCCGGCACACCGCGCTCCTCGCCGGCCAAGTTCAACGCATGCTCGCAGCCGCCGGCCTCGAACCAAGCTTCGCCCGCGGGCTCCAAGAACAAGCGCTCGCCATGGCCGACGCCGGCATCGAACTCATCAACGCGCCAGCTAGCGGCGACGTCGCCGGAAAAAACGAAGGTGACCCCACCCCGGACGATATTGCCGCGGTCGAAGCCCTGGCAGCCACCGGGAATTATCCTGATATTCCGCCTGTCTATCGGGTGATCCGGGCCGCGTCACGTGACCGAGCGGCGCGGCGTCGTCTACCATGACCATGTGAGTGAATTTCTTGATAGTGAAACCCCGGAACAGATGCGTATCCGGTTGGACAAGCGTGCCCGCCTGCTCGCGGAAGGAACCGAAGCCTACCCGGCCGAACTTCCCATCACCTCCACCATCCCGGAGATTCGGGAACAATACAGTGATATCGAAGCTGGCGAAGAACTAACCGAGACCTCGGTGGGCATTGCCGGGCGTGTCATGCTCTCCCGCACCGGCGGCAAAATTGCTTTCGCGACCCTCCAGGACGGGCGCGGTAACCGCCTCCAGGTGATTCTCTCCCTCGCACACGTGGGCGAAGAACGTCTGGCCGCCTACAAACAAGACGTAGACCTGGGCGATTTCATTTTCGTGTCCGGGCATGTGGGGGCCTCCAAGCGCGGGGAACTTTCCGTTTTCGCCCACGAATGGCAGATGGCCTCCAAGGCCCTGCGCCCGCTGCCCAAGATTTACCAGAACGAAGCCGGCGAAGACGTTGCCCTCAACGAAGAATCGCGGGTGCGGATGCGCCACCTCGACCTCATCACCCGCCCGGCCGCCCGTGATATGGTGCGGCTGCGTGCCGGGGTCGTGAAATCGTTGCGCGCCAATTTCGACCGCCGCAGCTACGTGGAAATTGAAACCCCGATCCTGCAGCCCATCCACGGCGGCGCGGCAGCCCGGCCCTTCCAAACGCATATTAATGCTTATGATGAGGACCTCTACCTGCGCATCGCCACCGAGCTCTACCTCAAGCGCGCGGTAGTAGGCGGCGTGGATCGCGTCTTCGAAATTGGGCGGAACTTCCGCAACGAAGGCGCCGACTCCACCCACTCCCCGGAATTCACCGCCCTGGAAGCCTACCAGGCTTACGCCACCTACGATACGATGGCCGAACTCACCCGGGACCTCGTCCAGCAGGCCTGCCTGGACACCCTGGGCACCACCACCGTTACCCTGAATGACGGCACCGAATATGACCTGGGTGGTGAATGGCAGAAACTCGATCTGTACGAATCGGTGTCCGCCGCCGTGGGTGAAGAAATCACCGTGGATACCCCGCGCGAACGCCTCGAAACTCTCGCGGAAGCCCACGATATCGCAATCGCACCCTTCTGGGTCAATGGCAAAATCGTGGAAGAACTCTTCGAAGAACTGTGCGGGGACCAGCTCTACGCCCCCACCTTCGTGTACGACTTCCCCGAAGACACCTCCCCGCTCACCCGCCCGCACCGCACCAAGAAGGGCCTGACCGAAAAATGGGACCTGTACGTGCGGGGCATGGAACTGGGCACCGCCTATTCCGAACTGGCCGACCCGGTGATCCAGCGCGAACGCCTCACCCAGCAATCCATCGAGGCCGCCAACGGCGACCCGGAAGCCATGCAGCTGGACGAGGATTTCCTCGCCGCCATGGAACAGGGCTTCCCGCCCACCGGCGGCATGGGTATGGGCATCGACCGCCTCCTCACCGCCATGACCGGTCTGGGGATCCGCGAAACGATCACCTTCCCCTTCATTAAACCCGGGAAGTAACCCGGCCCGAAAACAATTTTTCGGTACGACGACGCCCGCGCCGCGGAGGCCCAGCCCCCGCGGCGCGGTTGCGCATCTGGCGGAATGTAAGTTGCCCACTAAAAGAAACGTGATGAACTTTCCTATTTATTTTCGGGCCTGCTCACGGTAATCTTCCAAGTAGTTCGGTGCCACGCCCGGCTTGCCGAACCCTGTTTCCCGTGTGCAAAGGTGCCCGTCCATGAAGAAAACTGACACCATTTTCCAGGTCATCAAACTCCTGCTCGGTCTTATCATCGCGGCAGCCCTCGTGAAGTTCGCATTTTTCCCCAACCAACGCACCTCCACGGAACTCGTGGCCCAGGGGGATTTCACCATCCCCACGGTAATGGCCATGCCGGGGGATATCGATAATTCCCTCACGCTGGATGCCACCGTCATGCGTAATCCGGCCACCCCCGTGCGGGCCACCGCCAACGGCACCGTGGATGTGGTTGATGTCAAAGCGGGCGCCGTCGTCAATGAAGGCGACCGGCTGCTACGTATCCGCCACGAAGAAGAAAAAACCACCGCCGCCACCGTGGAAACTTTTGAGGACGGTACCGAGGTGGAAGTGCCCGGTGAGCCCTATATTGAAGTGAGTTACGTGAATGTGCTCGCCCCGGTGGGTGGCACCGTGGCGGTGGATGTGCTCGTGGGCCAGCCGGTATCTATCGGGGAAAGCATTGGCTCGATTACCCCGGCCACCTACCACGCGCGGGTGAGTGTGAAACCCGAACAGCTTTACTCGCTGGCCTCGCTGCCGCCGGCCGGGCAGCTTGCCGTCACGAACGGCCCGGCGCCTTTCGACTGCGCCAATTTGCGCACGGTCACGGAAAAAACGGGCGCGGGGGCGGGCCTGAGCGGTAAAGAAGCCGAAGCACGCGGCCTGGATAGCGCCAGCGGTACCGTGCAGCCGGCTCTCATCTGCGATATCCCCGCAGACCAGCAGGTGTATGACGGTTCGGCCGCGAAACTCACCATTCCGGGGAGTAATACCACCGGGGTGCTGACCGTGCCGGTGAGCGCGGTGGAGGGGCGCTTCCGCGAGGGCGTGGTTTACCTGCCCGCGGCGGACGGCGGTAAGCCCACGAAGCGTACCGTGCAGCTCGGGGTGACGGACGGGCGCCAGATCCAGATCACCGGCGGGCTGGAAGAAGGCGAAGAAATCCTCCAGTACGTGCCGGCCGCGCAACCCGCGCCCGACCCGATGATGGGGATGTGATGTTAGAGCTTGAGCAGGTGACCCGCACCGTCACTCTTCCGAACGGCCGCCCCCTGCCAATTTTGCGCGGGGTGGATCTGCGCATCGAACGCGGGGAATACGTGGCGATTATGGGCCAGTCCGGAACGGGGAAATCCACCCTCCTCAATATCATCGGGATGCTCGACCTACCCGATACCGGTTCCTATCGTTTTGAGGGCCGCGATGTGGCAGAGCTGAGTGAATCGGCGCGCGCTCACCTGCGCGGCTCCCTTTTCGGTTTCGTTTTCCAGCAGTTTAATCTTTTCCGCGGTCGCACCGCCGCGCAAAACGTGGAAGTGCCCCTGTTGTATTCGGATACCGCCACTATTTTTCGACGCCGCAGCCTCGCCGCCCAGATGCTCGATCGGGTGGGATTAGGGGATCGCCTGGATGCGATGCCCTCCCAGCTCTCGGGTGGGGAACAGCAGCGGGTGGCCCTCGCCCGGGCACTCGTGCGCCGGCCCCAGGTTCTTCTCGCGGACGAACCGACCGGCGCTCTCGATGTGGATACCGCGGGGAGGGTCATGGATCTCATGGAAAGTATGGCGCGGGAAAATAACGCCACCTTCATTATGATCACCCACGATCCGAAAGTGGCCGCCCGCGCGGATCGTCGCTTCACCATTCACGATGGGCTCGTCTGGCCGGAGGAAAAATGACACGCATTTTCGGGGCCGTGCTCGAAGCCTGGGAAGAAATACGAGTGGATCGCGGTCGGGTTATTCTCTCCCTCGTCGGGGTTGCGGCCGCGGTGTGGGCAATGGCAACTGTTCTCGCCCTGGGCCAGCTCATTAGGGCCGCAGGGGAACACCAGCTCGCCCAGTGGGATGGCAAACCCGGTACCGTCAATATCGGGGTGTATAGCACCGGCGGGGATAAATTCTCCGATCCGTACGCCGACCCTTACGCCAATCCGTACGCGAATCCCGCGGTTCCGCCCACCGGAGCGCAGTTGGGTACCCTGGCAGGCGCCCAGGCCAGCGAGGATATGTTCAGCACCACCGTGGCCGAATATATGGAGAGCGCCGGGGCGAATTATTGGACGCGCTCGCGCATCTCCTATGTGTCCCTCGCCTTCCCGCCGGTGCTGGCCGGAGCGGGCGGCACCGGCGATATTCAGGACCTCGAGGGCTGGGAATCGGAAAGTATGGCCGGAGCGGAAGCCGGTAGCGAGTTGGAAAGCACCGGCGGCGCGGTAGCAGGTGCCGAAGCCGTGGGGGATGGTTCCGCTAGTACCGAGTTCGGCGAAGGCGGCACCCCCGGGTACGGGATGATGGAGTCACGTTACGAAATGCTCGCGGTGGATCCGGCCTACGGCCCTCTCTTCGATGTGCAGCTTATCCGCGGGCGGTGGCTGACCGAAGCGGATGGCGAACGCCTCATGAACCCTGCCGTCGTTAACGAAATGCTCTACAAAGAGATGGGTGAGCCTTCGCTGGCCAGCTACCCGCAGATCGCGCTATCCGGACCCACCGGGGTGCGGATGACGGTAGTCGGGGTGGTCGCGGACCGTTCACGCTGGGACAGCCCGCGCCTGCACGTGCCTTATGAGAGCATGGCCGCCGCCGCGATGGCCCAGCTATCTCCCATGGATTCCGCCACAGTTTCGGTGCTGGTGCCCCGCGGGGAAGAAGCGGAAGCCCAGAAGGTCCTCGTTTCCGTACTCCAGGGCCGCCTGGGTAAGAACTACCAGGTTGAAGGCCAATTCATCGAAAGTCAGATGCGCGGCCAGGAATCCACCGAACGCCAGGTCACCGCGATTATCGCGGCCATCGGCGGGATCGTGATCCTGGTGGGTGCCCTGGGACTGCTCACCGTCTCCATCGTCACGATGAAACAGCGGGTGCGGGAAATGGGGATCCGCCGCGCGATGGGCGCCTCCGCGCGCCGTATCTTCACCTCGGTATTCCTGGAATCCGTGGTGGCGACGACGGCGGCCGGTTTCATCGGGGTCATCGCCTCGATTATCACCATCCGCACCGCGCCCCTAGCCCGGTGGCTCGATCTGCCTTTCGCGGTGGATAGCGTGGGGTACCCGGTACTGGCCGCTTTTATTGGCCTGGCGATCTCCGCCGGAGTGGGAGCACTTTGCGGGATTATTCCGGCCACCATGGCGCTGCGCATCAAACCTATTGACGCCATCCGCTTCTAGGTAGGAGCACGGCGGGCTAGGCTAAAGCCATGAAAGTACTGCTCCCCAATAGCTTTGCTCTTTCCCTCCCGCCCGAAGCGGGCATCACCTGGGTGACTTTTGATGTGAACGCACCCATCCCGGAAGAACACCGTGACGCTGCGGCTCTCGTGGTCTGGTTAGATCCCCGTGCGGCTGAGCACGTGGCCCAGCTTCCGCATCTCAAACTCCTTCAGGGCATGATGGCCGGCGCGGAAAGCCTGCACGCCACCAACCCGCCCGCCGGAGTCATCCTCGCCACCGCGAACGGCCTGCATGACGCCACCGTATCCGAACACGCCATCGCGCTCGCGCTCTACCTGGTGCGGGACCTGCGTATCGCCACCGAAGAACAGCGCAACCACCGCTGGTCCCGCGATCGCATCTTCTTCACTGAGCTGCGCCCCGGCGGGCGCCTGACCAGCCTGCTTGGCGCGAAGGTAACCATCTGGGGTTACGGGCATATCGGGCGCCACCTGGCCGGGATGCTCAAAGTTTTCGGGGCGCAGGTGCGCGGCCTGGCCACCTCCCGGCGCACCGAGGGAGATGTTGAGGTGTACGACGGCGCTAACCTCGCCCAGCGCGATGAGATCCTGGCCGATACCGATGTCCTCATTCTTATCCTCCCCGCCACTGAGGCCACCGCCAACGTGGTGGATGCGAGCGTCTTTGCGGCCCTGCCCAATCACGCCGTCGTCGTTAATGTGGGGCGCGGAAAAACGGTGAATGAAGATGATCTGGCTGCCGCGCTGCGCGAAGGAAAAATCGCGGGTGCCGGCCTGGACGTGACCGCCACCGAGCCGCTCCCCGCGGATTCGCCGCTGTGGGATCTGGCCACGATTATTACCCCGCACACGGCCGGCGGGCGGCCCGTGGGCGCCGAGGAACTCATCCTCGCCAATGTGCGGGCGCTGCGCGACGGAGGGGAGTTTATTAACCGGGAAGCCTAAGTACGCCACGATTCCTCCAATAAACAAGAGCCCGGGACTACCACCCGGCGGCAATAGTGCGCTACACTCCTTAAACTGACATACAGTTCAGCTCAAGGAGGAGTAGTGATGTCATCACATGAGGAAACGCGGCAGGGCAGGCCCGCCGCCGAATCTGAGGATACCAGCGCGCAATTCGCTGCCGCGCACCCGGACACTTTCGCGCAGTACCTCAAGCGCCGCGGCATGGTGTTCTTCGTGGCCTACCTCGGGTACGTGTGCGCGTACCTGGTCCGCAATAATTTCAAACTCCGCTCCGAAGCCCTGCGCCTGGAGAACGACTGGAGCCTGCCGCAAATCGGCCTGGTTCTCACCATGTTCACCATCACCTACGGCTTCGGGAAATTCTTTATGGGGATGCTGTCCGACCGCGTCTCCCTGCGCCGCATTTTTGCCGGCTGCCTGGGGCTTTCCGCGATCCTGTGCATCGCCATTGGCTTCACCACGAACTTCTACCTGCTCGCGGTGCTCATGTTCCTGCTCGGCTGCGCGCAGGGGGCGCTGGCGCCCTCATCCATGGCGATGATCGCGAACTGGTACCCGAATAAAACACGCGGTTCCGGTATCGCGATCTGGAATACCTCGCAAAACCTGGGCGGGGCGCTGCTGCCCCTCATGATTACCTGGCTGCTGGCCCTGGGTGGGCCCAGCGGCGGGGCGATTGCCTTCTGGGGCCCGGGCCTGGTGGTCTTCGGTTTGTCCATCTTCTTCTGGAAGTACGGCGGGGACCGCCCCGAAGCCGAAGGAATGCCCACCCTGCGCCAGATCTACGGCAAGGCCGGCGAACCGAATACCGACGAAACTCCCGACGAAAGCTACTGGCATATCCTCGTGCGTTTCGTTTTCACCTCCCCGCTGGTCCTCACTGTGGCTTTTATCAACGCCGCGCTCTACTTCCTGCGGTTCGGGGTGCTCAACTGGATGCCGGCCTTCCTCGGCACCGAAATGGGCTTCACGGAAGCCCAGTACTCCACCGCCTTCTCGGTGCTGGAATGGATCGCCATTCCCGGATCCTTCCTCTTCGCTTGGATTTCCGTCAAGCTTCCCAACCGTCAGTCCGTGGTGGGCTTCCTCGGGCTGCTGTGCCTGGCTGGCCTTATCTGGGTCTACATGGGCAACGACAATTACGTGGTGCTCCTCATTGTTTCTGGGCTTATGGGGGCACTCATTTACGGCCCGCAGTTGATCGTCAATATCCTCACCCTCAACTTCGTGCCGCTCAAGGCGGCCGGGGTGGCGGTCGGTTTCGTGGGGCTCTTCGGTTACATCGTTGGTGAGATGGGCGCCAACCTTATTATGCCGATCCTCGCTGAACGCTTCTCCTGGGCGGCGTCCTTCACGTTGCTCGCCGGGATCGCGGTGGCGGCCGGGGTTATGTACCTCTCCTTGTCGCGGCGCGAACAGGCTGTGGTGCAGGCATAATAGTTGCCGCAGCATAATTTATTACGACGACGCCGGCGCGGGGCCCGAGGATTCGGGC
>NZ_JBOZCJ010000019.1:0-43684 GCF_051265215.1 Actinotignum stranguriae | reverse complement strand
ATCGCCGCCAATGACCTGCGCATTGACGTGTACCGGTCCTCAGGGCCTGGCGCGCGGGCGGAGCGGCGCCTGGCCGGGTGCGGCGCCTCAGGGCTTCCTCCAGCCCGGCCACAACCTCCCCGGCCCGCAAGAGCACTGCGCTGGCCTGGCCATCCGCACCGCACACGATATTGCCGATGCGATGGATGCCGTAGCTGAGGTAGACATAAAGGTGGGCGGGTGGCCCGAACATAACGCGGGCGCGCGGGGTGGGCCCGGCGAAAGCATGCGAGGCAGGATCCTCCGCCCCGAGGTAGGCTTCCACCTCGGTCAGGCGCACCGCCACGGCGCCGTCGCCTACCACCGCGCCCAGCAGCAGCGGGGCCAGCTCATCGGCCGGCCGGCTCAGGTCCGCGATGCTCGCCGCGGCGGTGCTTGCCGCCGCGGTACGCGCCATATTCGCGTCCGTCATACCCCTCCCGCTGTTACGCCTACCGAGTCAGATGCTCGGGTGAGTGCCACGCGCCTCCTAGGCGTCGTCGCCCATACCCTCGAGGTTCGAGAGCGCTTCGCGGATCTGCGCGGCGCTGGCCCGTAGGGATTCCAGTTCCGCATCGGAGGGCTTCATATCGATCTGCCGGATCGCGCCGCGCGCCCCCACGATGGTGGGGACGGACATGCACACCCCGGAAATTCCGTTCCACCCGGTCATGAGGCGGGAGACGGAGAGCACCACGCGTTCGTCGCGCA
Source organism: Actinotignum stranguriae (assembly GCF_051265215.1). NCBI lineage: Bacteria > Bacillati > Actinomycetota > Actinomycetes > Actinomycetales > Actinomycetaceae > Actinotignum > Actinotignum stranguriae. The sequence goes on along the minus strand of NZ_JBOZCJ010000019.1, from coordinate 42,955 downwards.
GCACCGCCTGGATAATCCGGGAGGCCGCCAGCCCGATGGCGTAATTCGTGGAACCTTTCCCTTCGATCACTTCGTAGGCGGCGTTAATAACGCGGTCGGCGATACCGTCGAGGAGTTCATCGGTCACCGGGCCGGAACGCAGCTCCCATTCGCGGATCGGCACCGTGGAAATCGAGGCCATTGACCACATCGGAGTCTCGGAATCCCCGTGCTCACCGCACATATAAGCATGCACATTCGAGGTCGCTACGTGGAACTTCTGCGAAATAAGCTGGCGCAGTCGCGAAGAATCCAGCACGGTGCCGGTCCCGAAAACGCGTGCGGGCGGCAGCCCGGAGATTTTGAGGACGGCTTGGGTGACCACGTCCACAGGATTAGCGACGATGACGAAAATCGCGTTCGGGGAGAGCTCGACCAGCGGGGGAACGATGGAGCGCATCATCGCCACACTCGCCCCGGCCAGGTCCAAGCGGGACTGGCCTGGCCGCTGGCGTGCCCCGGCGGTAATCACGATGACATCGGAATCCGCGGTGGCCTCCACGTTATCGGTGCCCTCAATTTTGGCGGTGGGCATGAACTGGCCGCCGTGCATAAGATCGAGGGCTTCGGCATGCACCTTCTGTGCGTTGATATCTTGGAGAACAACATGCCGGGCGACGCCTTTGATGAGCATTGCGTAGGCGAGGGAAGTCCCCACCGCCCCGGCGCCAATAATAGAAACCTTTGAGCCTTCAGTGCGCTGGTCAATCATATTTCGTTATTTTACCCGCTACGGGTTGATCCGCACCGCCGTGCGCCCGTAACGCTGGCCGGCCAGCAGCTCGCGCCCAGCTGCGGGAACCTCCTCCAGGTCAATAACGTGGGTGAGGGAATCGAGCACGCTCGTGTCCACGTGTTCGGCCAGCAGTTCCCAGGCGCGCAGGCGCAGCTCGCGCGGGGCCCGCACCGAATCCACCCCGGCCAGGGTGATGCCCCGCAAAATAAAGGGCAGCACCGTGGTGGGGAGTGCGGTTCCACCGGCCAGGCCGCAGGCGGCCACCGTCCCGCCCCAGCGGGTTTGCGCCAGTAGATTCGCGAGCACCTGCCCGCCCACGGTATCCACACCGCCCGCGAAGCGGGCCTTCTGGAGGGGCCGCGCGGAAGGTTCCTCAAATTCCGAGCGCTCGAGCACCTCGGTAGCTCCGAGCCCGCGCAGGAAATCCCCGAAGCGCTCCGCCCGCCCGGTCAGCGCCACCGGCTCGTAGCCGAGCCGCGCGAGGAGATGGAGCGCGATACTGCCCACCCCGCCGCTCGCCCCGGTCACCGCAACGGGGCCGTCCTGCACCGCGTGCTCACTGAGCGCCAGCACGCACAGTGCCGCCGTATACCCGGCTGTTCCCAGGGCCGCCGCCTGCGCGGCGCTGAACACTTCTGGCACCGGCACGCAGGTATCCCCGGGCACCCGCAGTTGCGGGGTGTAGCCCCCGTGCCGGAATTCACCCAGGCCCGCCCCGTTCACACTCACTAGCTGCCCCGGGCGCACCGGGCTGTCCGGGCCGGCCTCCCGCACCGTCCCCACCGCGTCAATACCGGGAATAAGCGGGCTGATACGGGCCACACCCCGGTCGCCTTTCAGGCACAGCGCATCTTTGTAATTGAGGGAAGACCAGGAAATATCGAGGAGCACATCGCCTTCCCCGAAGGGGGCTGCATTCGCTCCACCGGCCTGAGTATCGAAAGTAAGCGTGGGCGCGGCTGCGTCGTCGCACCGCACAAAAATAGTAGCCATGCATTAAGCGTACCGGCGCGGCACGCAGCACGCTTTAACCGCTACTATCTGAAGTAGACCCGGCGCGTGAGCCGGGCACAAGGCACGGACAGGGCCGGATGATCACTCCACGCACTCGCAACGATTGAGCTTCCACCGCCCCTCTCCATGCGGAAAGGTGATTCATGATTAACGTTAAAGAGGTGGTGGATTCATTCACCTCCTGGCAAGAAGAGCTTTATATCCACCTGCATCAGCATCCCGAACTTTCCATGCAGGAAAAAGAAACGTGTGACACTATCGACGCGGAACTGACGCGCCTCGGATACGCAACGCAGCGGATCGGCGGCGGCGTCGTCGGTGTGCTGGAAAACGGGGAGGGACCCGCGGTGCTCTTCCGCGCCGATATTGACGGGCTCCCCGTCAAGGAAGCGACCGGGCTCGAGTACGCATCCACGCAGACGCGCACGGACGCGGACGGCAACGAAGTCCCGACCATGCACGCCTGCGGTCACGATTTCCATATTTCCTGCGCCTTGGGCGCAGCCCGTATTTTCGCGGAAAACCGCGAGGCCTGGGCCGGTACCTATATCGCGCTGTTCCAGCCCGGGGAAGAAACCGCGGCCGGGGCACGCTCCATGGTGGCCGACGGCCTGGTCGATAAGATCCCGGCACCGGATGTGGCTCTGGGGCAGCACGTGCTGGCCGGGCCGATGCGCGCCGGGCAGGTCGGCACCCACGCCGGGGCGATTCTCTCCACCGGCGCCTCCGTGAAAGTGACGCTGCACGGGAAAGGCTCGCACGGCTCCATGCCGCATCTGAGCATCGACCCGGTGGTGCTCGCCGCCGCCGTGGTGACCCGCCTGCAGAGCGTGGTGGCGCGCGAAATTAATCCCTTCAAGATGGCGGTGCTCACCGTGGGCTCCATCCACGCCGGAAGTAAATCAAATATTATTCCGGACACGGCCACCCTGCTTATTAATATTCGCGCCTACGATATGGACGTGCGCGAACAGCTCCTTGATGGCATTAAGCGCACCGTCACGGCCGAATGCGAAGCGGCCCGCGCCCCGCAGGCACCGGAATTTGAGATCTACGATTCCTACCCGCTTACTAATAACGACGACGCAACTACCGCCAAGGTCACCCAGGCATTCCTGGCACACTTCGGGGAAGAACGCGTGATGGACTGCGGCGAAGTATCGGCTTCCGAAGATTTCAGCGTGATCCCGGACGCCTTCGGGATTCCCTACACCTACTGGGGCTTCGGTGGTTTTGCGGAAGGCGCGCCCACCTACCCCAACCACAACCCCGCCTTCGGGCCGGTTCTCCAACCCACCCTCGCCACCGGGACTGAAGCCGCGGCCGTTGCCGCGCTCGCCTGGCTGGCGCGGGACTAGCGGGACTACATTTCCACGATGACAAAGGATAAAACTATGGCTACCACTCAAGGCGCGAAGGCGCCGGCCGGTACGGCGCAGGCTGGCACGGCGCCGGCCGCTAACCCGCCGCAAGATACCGGTTACCGCGGCACCGAAAAACTGCTGTGGGGCATCGTCCTCGCGGTTGTGACCTTCTGGCTCTTCGCCGGAACTGCCGCCACCGTGGCACCCAATATTATGGAGGACCTCGGCAGCGTGGACGCGGCCGGGATGAACCTCGCGGTTTCCATCACCGGCCTATTCTCCGGTCTCTTCATGGTGCTCATGGGCGGCCTGGCCGATAAAATCGGGCGCGTGCGCATCACCCTCCTCGGGATTGTGCTCAACGCGGCCGGCTCGCTGCTGCTCATTTTCGCCGCTGGGGGCGTGGCACTGCCGCTGCTGCTGACCGGGCGCGCGATCCAGGGCCTGGGCGCGGCCTGCATTATGCCGGCCTCGATGGCCCTCGTGAAGGCCTACTGGGACGGCCCGGCCCGCCAGCGCGCGGTGTCCATGTGGTCGATTGGTTCCTGGGGCGGCTCCGGCCTGGCCGCGATCTTCGGTGGCACCGTGGTGCAATTCGTGGGCTGGCGCGGAATCTTCATCGCCTCGATTATTATCTCCGTACTCGCCTTCCTCATGATCCTGGGCACCCCGGAAAACCGGGTGGAAAGCACCGGCCCGCGCAAGAGCTTCGACGCTATCGGCCTGGTGCTCTTCATCGCCGGCACCCTCGGGCTCATGATCGTGCTGCTCTACGGCTCGAAACTCGGCTGGGGCAGCGCGGCAACGCTTCTGCTCACCGCGCTCGCGGTGGTTTCTTACGCGCTCTTCTTCGGGTGGGAACGCAAGCAAGCGAACCCCTTCATTGATTTCGCGCTTTTCAAGAACACCACCTTCACGGGTGCCACGATCTCCAACTTCCTGGTGAACGGCACCATCGGCATGCTCATTATTAGCCAGCAGGTCATCCAGCTGGCCGGGCACAAGGCGGACGGTTCGCTCTACACCGCTTTCGACGCGGGCCTGCTTTCGCTGGGCTACGGCGTGTGCATTATCGCCTTCATCCGTATCGGTGAAAAGCTGCTCCAGCGTTTCGGGCCGCGCAAGCCGATGATCTGGGGCTGCCTCATCACCATCGTGGCCTGCGGGCTGCTCATGACCACGCACCTGCTTATCGGCCAGTACGTGCTCATGGCGGTAATCGCCTACTGCCTCTTCGGCCTGGGCTTGGCCTTCTACGCCACCCCGTCCACGGACGCGGCGCTCTCGAACCTGCCAGCTTCCCAGGCCGGTTCCGGTTCGGGTATCTACAAGATGGCCTCCTCGCTGGGTGGGGCGATCGGTACCGCGATTTCGCTGGCGGTCTTCTACGGGCTGCAGGGCGCCCCGGTGCCGGACGTGATCGCGATGTCCGGGCGTACGGATAACTCCTCGATTCGCCTGGCCGCGATGGTCGCCTTGGGTGTTTCTTTGGTGTTCTTGCTGCTCGCTATTGTTTCTATTACGACGACGGTGCCCAAGGGCGGGGGCTCTGCCACCGCGGGTGCTTCGGCTCCCAGCGCGGCTCCGGCCCCGCAGCTCGCCCCGGACGACGAGCGCCAGGAAATTATCGCGCGCCTGTCCGAGCTGCCGCTGCGCGATCTCCAGCGCCTGGAGCGCCAGCTGCTCGTGGACGAACTCTCCGGCTTGGATACCAAGGCATTGCAGGCCCTGGTGGAGAAGCAGAAGGCGTAGTTCTTCGCGCGGAGCGCTCGCCGTGCGGGTGCGCGGGCGGCGGGTATGACTGCCGCACGCGTAGGCATATTTACATAGGTGTGGGTGCGTATCGCAGGTTTCTGCGGTGCGCACCCACACCTCGTTAAAGCTGATGTGCTTTCGAAGCGGTCGGGCATCCGCCTACCGCTTGAGGTATCGCGGCCGGATGCCTCGGCAGTACAGTGCCGCGCATAATCCTGCCGCTACACACATGCCGGCAGCGATAAGCCACAACGAGGGGCTATTGCTCCGCGATTGCACTAGATTCCAGGTGCTCTCACGATCAGGCGCGAAAGCTGCGCTCAGGAACACTAGCACCAGGGGAAGCGCCCACATGAGGCGTGCACCGAAGAAGTAGGCACTCACGATTCCAAGTGCCAGCCACACAACGTGAAGGCGGAGCAGGCTGAGCCCGGTAGAGTCGTGAGTGAGTAGCACGAAAACTCCGGTTAATGCCGCAGTAGCGCTGGCGATTCCGCACCCTACCGTCAGCAACATACCCGCCGGAGCTTTGCCGTAGTAGTCCTTTTCCTCACGCGGGGCGATGATACTGAGGAGGGCCAAGGGTATGCAGAAGGTGAGCATACGGCCGAGCGGCGTTGTCCCACCTGAGACCCACGAATGGAAGGTGTGGTCTTCCCCGAGTAAATAGATAGCGATGAGCGCGGCGAGGGCGATACCGAATGCCTTCAAAGCCCGGTGAGCGTGAAGGTAGATGAGCCACGGGTGTGAGGGCATCGTGCTACCTCTCTAAATCAGCAACAGATGCTGCATACGTCGCCTGAGCCCAGGCGCGCTGTTCCGCCTCTGGTAGTGCAGTGATTGCTCGCGCGCGTTCCACTGTCGCGGAATCATGGCCGTCGGCAATAAAAGAACTATCTGTTTTATTCGGGGCGCCTCGCATCATGAGCCATAGGTCAAGATCATTACGTGCGGCATTCCCGGCATCACTGTTTGATCCTCCTTCATAACTCCGATTCGTGAGGGGGTATACCAGCGCAGTAACGAGCATGCTTTCGTCATCCATATCCGCGCTCGCAAAGTTTAAGGTTCGCCCGCTGTAGTGATTGCCGTTGAGCGCAAATTCTTCAAAGGTATCCGCAACTGGCATTCCTTCGGGGATAAGTGGCAGAATACGGTCGCTGATATTCGTGAATGTTCGCAAAGCGGGCTCGTGTTCTTTCCAGACGCACAGGAAAGGTTGAGACGTGGTGCATACCTGACCTCCGCCCCGGCGTTGGCTCGGCTCCGGGAAGAGCGCGCTGGTAGCGATGAGGGTAGCAGCAGCAATAAAAACAAATATCAAACTGCCCACACTTTGCTTTTTATGCCATCCCGTACGCCGCGGAAGGAAAAGTGCGGGGATGAAGGCTAGTGCTGTCACTGCAATAAGGGCGTAGAGCTGGGGGAGTGATACCTCCATATAGGGTTCTAGCACCGTATATTGTGTGGTGAACATGGCAATGCCCAGCATTACCCCGAAGCTTCCCACTGCGAGTACGGCGCTAGATGCATCTATTCGTCCGATCATATGGCCAATAAGTACCCCCAGGAATCCGAGGCATAGGTACCCGATGATCGGATGAATATTGACCGGCGCGAGCTCCTCGCGTGCCATGGCAGTTACCCCTAGGGCGGCGCCACTGAGCACCGCTCCCGTGAAGAGGATGGTGATGAGTCCCGGCATCAGCGCGCTGACGTTCTGCATGAGCACGCGACGCGGGGAATACGGCACCCACGTGGGAAGATCTACCGCACGGATTCGTTCGGAGTGAATTGCCTGCATCGCAGAAACCAGCGGCATCCCGAAAATAAAACCACAGAGAGCGTAATTTGCCGTGGCACTCGTATAGCCCACCCAGGAATCACGTAGGAGCCATAACGCTATCGTGCCGACTATCAGGGTGAGGAGCGCGCTGATGAGATGGGGGTGACGTTTGAGGTAGGGCCAGAAAATCATGACGTGCTCCCCTGTGGAGTTTCTCCGGCCAATACCGCCATAAAGCCCGCCTCCGCCAGGCTCATATCTCGCGTATCAGTGCCAGCGTGGCTACCAAGGTTTTCCAGTTCCGTCACCGTTCCCGAAAAACGGATAGTGCCCTGGTCGAAGACCAGAACAGTTTCGGCTACATGAACAATATCCTCAATGAGATGGGTGGAGATGATGACGGTATCCGCCAGGTGTGCGCCGAGGAGTTTTCGAAATTTTACGCGCTGTACCGGATCCAAGCCGGCCGTTGGTTCATCAAGAAGTAATATCTGCGGGTCGCCCACTTTGGCGGCGGCCAATCCGGCTCGTTGCAATTGCCCACCGGATAGACTTCCCATTTTCTTATTGGCGAGGTCGTCAATATCGAAATCACGGAGGTTCGTGCGCACCGAGGTATCAATATTTGAGCGCGCTACGCCGCGCACCCAGCCGATATACGAAGCGAATTCTGCAACGGTGAGCCTGGGATCAAATGTGATTTTCTGCGGCAGGTAGCCGATGCTTTGTCCCAGTTCGCGCCAGGTGAGTTTCTGGAGTGGTTTCCCGGAAATATAAACGCTACCGTCACGCGGGCGCAATTGGCCGGCCAGGGTACGTAGCAGGGTAGTTTTGCCGGCGCCATTTGGTCCCAACAAAGCAGTAACCCCGGAGGGGAACTCCGCGTCAAGTCCGCTAAAGACGGGATTCGACGCGGAGTACCCCTGGGTTAGCTTCCAAGTGGTAAGCATAGATTTTAACCTTGTTGTTGGATCGTGCCAGAAGAGATACCCCAGAAACAGGCCCCCCGAGAAACCTGGGATACCTTTGCACCTCTCGCGATATAGGCGTAGTCTCCCTGTCGTGTCGGTTGTGCAGTACACCGGGCGTGGGTCCGGTAGTTCCCGCTTACGGTTGCTCCTCCTGTTGCGACAGAATTAGCCCAGAAACCACCGGGATTCGAAGTATTAACTTGGAAAATGACGCCGTTGGTCGATCCTCCAAATTGGCCGGCAGACATTGACGCGTAGGCAGCTGTTGGTAGAGCTGCAAGTAAGGCTACGGCAGTAGTGCCTAGTATCTTTTTCATTATATTCTCCTTTGAATAACGTGAACTATCTGTTCACAACTTAATAATATTCCGTGATGTGGGTTACATACAAGGGCTTAGGTGTGTTTGTTATTTGAAATAAGTCGTTCTGAAGAGAAATTCACCATGAGATTTGTTTAGACTGAACGGGAGTCTGCTCTAAATCTGTGATGTCTTGAATGTTTTTGGGCAGGGAGTCCATTGACTTTTTGGACAAGGAGTCCAGTCACTTCCTTGACAACATGTCTACCCACTTTTTGGACAAAGCTGCCCGTGTCGACACGCAGTGTCAAGCGCACGTTAAATCTGCACGATTAGCGTAAGGAAGGCCGCATAGCCTTCTGGCCCCGCAGGCGAGCTTGCCAGCCCGAGCAAGGCTCCAGTCACGCGATCCGGCGCGCACCCTCCAAGCGTGCTATATGGCTATGAGTGCTACGACGCTACGTTGAGGGGCCTCGGATGCGATTCCCCGCCGATACTTTTCGTCAAACGCCGCTACGCGGACTTGGGAATGGTGGAGGGTTGTGAGTACGCCCCGCCCAGCACGGGCCAATTCGGGTAGACGGGGCCGGCTAGAAATTGTCAAACAAGGGCATGGATTCCCTGTCCAAAAAGTAGCGAGAGTCCGTGTCAAAGAAGTATATGGACATAACAATTCTGTTCTAGGGGCGAGCTAGTTGTGCCGCGTTAGCCGCGCATACTCCGCATCGCTCACCGGCTCAAGCCACTCGTTGGAGGTATCCGTCCCGGGAACTTCCACAGCGAGGTGGGAGAACCAGCTATCGGGCGCGGCCCCGTGCCAGTGTTTGGTGCCCGCCGGAACGTTGATCACATCCCCGGGCAGCATTTCTTCCACCGGCTGGCCCCAAGCCTGATGGAATCCGCGGCCGGCCACGCAGATAAGAATCTGGCCGCCGCCGCTGGAGGCGTGGTGAATATGCCAGTTATTGCGGCAGCCCGGCTCGAACGTCACGTTGTACATGGGAACCTGGCTGGTGGAGACCGGCGCGAGGTAGCTCTGCCCGATGAAATACTGAGCAAAACCGTCATTGGGGGCACCGATGGGGAAGAGGCACTCGCGCGCGTGGCGTTCCTTGGCGCTCAGTGCATCCGTGTCAGCATTGGAGCCAGCGCTACCATCCGCACCCGTAATCTCGGCATCAAGACTCCACACATCCTTCGTCAGATTGAAAACCGCCCAGGCCTTCGGCCAACCCACGTACATGGCCGCATGCGTGATAATCGCGGCGATTTCCTCCCGGGTCACTCCGTGATTCTTCGCGTTCTCCAGGTGATACCGCAGCGAAGAATCCGTGATCCCGGAGGCCATCAGCGCCACCACCGTGACCACGCACTTCGTTTTGAGAGACAGCGCGGGCTGATTCCACACCCGCCCAAAAAGAACATCGTCATTGAGCTCGGCAAAAAGCGGGGCGAAATTCCCCAGCTGGTCACGGCCCGCGGTTTGGGTAATCTTCTCACTCACCTGAGATCATCTCCTTCATGTATGGCCGACGCCTTTGCCCAGCCAAAAACAGACTACACCCCGGCGCAGCCGTTCTCGGGTGCGCCGGGGTGTAGGGGCGGGCCTTAGTGGCCCGGTCCGTTCATAGGTGCGTTACTTGCGCCGGTGGCGTTCCAGGGCGACGCCGCCGCCCAGGCACAGGGCACACAAAGTGATCACGCCCATGATCTTCGCCAGGGTGCTCAGCTTAATGCTCCGATCCCAGCCACTTACTGAAGCATCCGCATTTGCACCGGCGGTCGCCTGGTTGCCCTGGCCTGCTGCGCCATTCGGCATGCCAACGAAGGCGGAGCCGGAGGGTGTGCCGGCACCGGGCGTGGCACTCGCCGACGGAGTGGCGGAGGGTGCAGCCGCTTTCCCGGCCGCCGGCCCACCGGCCTTCGCGGGTGCGGGGGAGATGGGGCGCGGTGCCCCGCCGCCACCGGTCTGCGGTGCGCCAACCACCCGGTTACCCGTGAGGGTGGCGCCGCCACCGGGGCCGAGCGGTGCGGTGCCGCTCGGTGGCAGCACCTTCGCCCCGGGATTCTCCGGAAGCGGAGCAGGCGCGGGCGGCACGCCCGGAGTTAGCGGCTTATTCCCGGGATTATTTCCAATGCCGGGTATACCCGGCTGTGGATTTGGTTTTGCTGTGCTATTTCCCTCCGGGGTTTCGGGTGTGGCCGAAGGTTGCGGTGCGGGAGTGGTGCCCGGCGTGGGCGCACCACCCGGATTGACGGTGCCGCCTGGGTTGCCGCCAGGGTTACCTCCGGGCTTTCCGCCAGGATTCGGCGCACCACCGGGATTCCCACCCGGATTGGGCTTCCCGTCCGGATGTGGATCCGCGGAGGGCTGATCCGCACCGCCCGGTTCGGGAGCGGCAGGATCGCCGGGGATGCTCACGGTGCCCTGCTCGTAACCGGCGATCGCCTCATCCCCGACCAAGAACACCAGGCGGCCCGCCCGATTGGCCCCGCCCGCGCCGGAAACTTCCGGCGCGGCTGCGGCGTCGTCGTACCACACCCGCAGCACGTACACGCCTGGCTGCGTGAAGGCCCAACCGGCGTGCTGGTGCGTGGGATCGGGCAGGTCAAGGGCGGTGCGCGAGGCGTCGAAGAGCCGATCCACGTTCCCGAAACCGCTCAGCGCGTAGGCGTGATACTGCGCGCCCGCCGGAATCGACTCCGGCTCCACGTGGAAACGCGTGGGTTTGCGGTAGCTCTCCGTGGACCACCCGGGCCAAATATGCGAACGATCCCAGTTCTGGGGCAGCTGGTAGAGCCGCTCGCCCTCCGCACCGAGGAAATCAAAAGCCGCGCCCTTCGCCCGCGGCGACTTCGCCGAATCGGGCACCGCCAGCGCCACCGTGCTCACATCGCGCTGCACCGAGGTGGTGGCGTGCTCGAGGGTATCGTCCTTGAGGGTGACGCCCGGGCCACCCTCGCCCGGCACCGCCTGCAGGTCCACGTGGCCGCGGCGCAAAATGGTGCGCGACGGGGCGGGCTTCGGTGCGGGAGCTGGTGCGGGAGCGCTAGGCGAAATAGAAGGCGTGGGCGCCGGCACGGGCGGATTCGGCGCAGGATTGGGGCCAGGATTGGGGCTAGGATTCGGGCCGGGCTCCGGCCCTGGCTTCGGTGCCGGCTCAGGCTGCGGCCCGGGGGCCGGCTGCGTGCCGGTACCAATCGCGGGAGCCGCGGCGAGCCGGCCGGAATAGCTTTGCGGGGCGCTCAAATCCATGGTGCCGAAGCGCACGTCGGCGGCCGCGCTCATATTCACTTCCGGATGCGGGTCAATGCTGAGCTTGAGATGGTAGCCCTCGCACCAGGAATCGCCCTGGGTCACGGAGGCCACGCCGCGCGAATCCGTCACCATATTCACTTCGCAATCCGGGTACTTATCCTCCGCTTTCGCGTAGTAGCCGCCGTGCACGTACGCGCGCACCTTCGGATCCGTGAAAGCAACCGAGGTGGTCACGTTTCCGGCAGCCGTCTTTTCCGTGCGTACCGTGTAGTCGAAGGACGACGGCGTATACTCCCCGCCCGCCATGGCCGGCGCCGGATCCTGCGAATGGGGCTCGGGCAGCTGAGCGGCGCTCTCCGAGGTGCCGGCCTCCGCATCGCCAAAGGTGTAGGAGACCGGGGCTGAAACCCAGCGCGCGCCAGTTGCGGTATTAGCTGCGGCGGTGCGCGTAGTGGAAGGAGTATCGCTATTCCCGGCAGGAGTGCCACCTCCCGCGGCCGGGATAAATACCGCCTGGAAATTCGAAGCACCCGAGCCGATCATCTCCGCCCAGCGCGCCTTCCCCTTCTCCACCGGCACCTCGGCCAGGAAGTAACCATCCAGGAAGAACTGCACCTTCCCCGCAACCGTTTCCGAACCGGCATCGAAACGCAGCTCGGTGAGCTGGTCATCCGCGTCATGCTCGCGGCCCGCATACGGGGCGAGGGAGAAACGGTAGCCGGACGTATCCCCGGTGGGGGCGGCGTTGAACGCGGTAGCCAGATCGGGGCCCGCATCCTTGGCCGGGCGGGTACCACCCACCTGCCACACAAACGGAATCTCCTGCGAAGCAATAATCTTGCCATCCACCCCGCGCGCGATGGCGCGGTAGGTCAGGGTGTAGCGCCCCGGCTTGGTAAAAGCGGTCTCGTTATGGGTGTGGCTGCCGGGCACCAGGTAGGAGACCCGCCGCCCCCTCTCGTGACTGGAGAACAGCGGGAGGTAAAGATCCATATTGGTCATGAAGGCTTCCATGCGCCCCGGGCCGTCGAACTTGGTCAGCTCGAGGGCAAAGGTGCCGTTGCGGAATTGCTCCACGGGAATAGCGGCATCCGCACCGAAACCGGCCCAGATGGGGAAGGGACCGCTGGGCATACCCGGCGCGGAATACCAGCGTTCGGCCACCTTGCGCAGATGCCCGTAAGCCTCGTTATCCGGGGGCAGGAAAATGTACTGCTGCCCGCCCTGATTCGAGCCGGAGCGCGCGTAGCCGCGCCCCACCCAATTGACGGTCTTCTCCAGCGGATACAGCTCGTCATAGGCTTCGTTTTTCAGCACGAACGTACCGTTTTCCCAAAAAACCTTGGGGGCGTCAACGTGCGCCGTCGTTGTGACAATCTTTCCGTCATCCGGGGCGGCCGCGGCGGCCGGAGCTATCCCGGCGGTGAGTGCGGCGGCGGCCAGGGCCGCGAGGAGGCGTCGTGCCATTCTGTCTCTTTCCGTTTCGGTGTGCGGCAGTCCGGGTGAGAGACAACCACATCACCCCTTATTGATAATCATTATTGTTATCAAATAGGCTAGGTGGCGCAAGTACCGCAAGGAAAGGAAAGTCATGACAGCACTCACACGGCGTGCTGCGGCGGGGCTGGCGGGCGCCATGGCGGCGCTCCTGGCCGGGTGGGGAGCATTCCTTCCTGCCGCCCAGGCCGCACCGGCGCCGGCAGCGCCCGCGGGGGCGGGGGCCGGGCAGCCCACCGTTCTCACCTCCGGGCATATGGACCTCTTCAATATCACCGCCGGGGCGGATGGCACCATCTCCCTCAATCTCAAGGAAGATGCCACCGGTACCGGGGTGGAGCGCGCCCCCGAAGAAACCGTGATCGGGGTAGTGGAGCGAACGTTCATTAGCAAATCTGCCGAGGTTCCGCAGCTGGGTACGCCCGGCTTTTTGCTCGACCAGGTGCAGCAGCCCGGAATTGTATGGCCCGGCTGGGATTCCGGTGCGGCACGCCAGCTCGGCGGCACCGCGGCGCGTTTCGTAGTGGAGCAGCTCGAAGGTCCCGGCAAGGTCTTCCTGTGGGAAACGAATTTCGCTACCCTCAACCCGATTCTGCGCGACGCCGGCGGCGCCCCGAGCTTCCAGATGGGGCCGGGTAGCGTGATCGCCCAGCCTGAACCCGCGCACCAGCACGCCAATTGGCTCTTCTCCGCGCCCGGCACCTACCGCATGACGGTCCGCGCCGAAGTGGATACTCCCGCCGGCACCCTCACCGCGCCCGCCCGCACCTACACCTGGGCGGTGGGCGACGCGGCGATTGCGGCCGCGCAGGGTCACGATAACGATGGCTCCGGTAGTGGTTCCGGTAGTGGTTCCGGTAGTGGTTCCGGTAGTGGGAACGACGGCGCCGCTGGCGTGCCGGGCGATTCATCTACTCCGGGCGGCGGAACCACCTCGGGAGCTGACAATGGGGGAAGTGGCGCGAACGGTGCCAATGGTGCCAACGGCGGGAACGGCGCTAACGGCGGGGCCAACGGCGTGCCCGGCACCCCGGCGCCGAACGGCGGCGCTACGCAGGCACCCTCGGCTCAAGCGCCTCAAGCTCCGGCCGGCCAAGCCCCGCAAGCGCCCGCCGCGCCGGTGTGCATCCCCACCCCGGTGGAGCGCGCCGCCAGCGGCGGCGCCAGCGGTTCGCATACAATCCCGGCCAATACCCACGTGCACCCCAATTGGGTCTTCACCCAGCCGGGCACCTACACGGTGGGCCTGGCTCTCAACGCCACCGCAACGGACGGCACCCGCCTGTCCAGCACCACCACCCTCACCTTCAACGTCGGGGGAAGTGGCACCGCCAATAGCGGCCATTACGACCTGGGCGCGGTGGTGGACGGCGGCCAGCTGCGCGCCGCCGTCAAGGACGATAATTCCGGGCAGTGGGTTGACCCGGCTTCCCTGAGCTTCGGGCTGGGGGAGGCCGCGGCCACCACCGCCCCGGCCGGCATCGATTTCGTGGCGAGCGCCGGCGAGCGCATCTACATGATTTCCTCCAGCCAGGTCTCCGGTGTGCCGTGGCTCGGCGCGAATACCCAGCATCCCAGCTTCCGCGAAGCGACCACCGGCGAGCTCACCCTGAGTGTCACCAGCGTGTCCGGCCCCGGCAAGATGGCTGTATTCGAATCGGGTACCTTCGGGCAGCTGGTGGGCCAGCAGTGGTTCGGTTCGAGCGGCGGCGGCACCGAAACGGTGTGGGAAGGCCGCACCGCGGATGGCCAACCTTGCGAACTTTCCGCCGAGCAAATCGCCCAGCTGGAACGCGAAGGCAAGAAGCTCGGCAATAACCTCGCCCATTCCGGCTCCGAGGTTATCGACCCGCTCTCGGTCACCCTGGCCCTCCTCTGCGTGGGTGGGGTGGTGCTGTACACCCGCAAGCGGGCCTAGCCTATGATGGTGGCAGCGTCCGCTTCGGCGCCTGTGGCGGCGGCCGGGCGCGGCACACCCAGTCAATACACGAGTGAAAAGCGCGGGATACTTATGAAGATTTCAATTCTGGTGGGTAGTTTGCGGCGCGGTTCCTACGCGCGCAAAATCGCGAGCGAAGTGGCCGGCTATTTCCCCGAAGGGTACCAGGTGGAGATTGTGGAGATCGGTCACCTGCCGCTTTACAATTTCGATTACGACGACGCAGCTGTGACGGACGTACCCCTGCCCGAAAGCTACACCAGCTTCCGGGAAACCATTAAGGCCAGCGATGGCATCCTCTTCGTCACGCCGGAAAATAACCGCACCGTGCCGGCTTGCCTGAAGAACGCCGTGGACATCGGCTCCAAGCCCAATAGCGATGTGGCCTGGAAGAACAAGCCGGCCGGCATTATCAGCCATTCGGTGGGGCGCATGGGCGGCTACAGCTCGCAGAAGAACCTGCGCCTGGCGCTTTCCTACTTCGATATGCCCATGCCCGGGCAGCCCGAAGTGTTCCTGGGCCGTTCCCCGGAACTCTTCGATGAGTCCGGCAAGCTGAAGGCCGATACCGCGGACTTCGTGCGCGGCTATATTGACCGCTTCGTGGCCCTGGTCGAGAAGAAGTAAATCTCGCTCATCGCGTAGCGCACCCCCGAGTTGGCTCCGGCCGGCTCGGGGGTGTTTTTTCGTGGCCAGAACGCTGGTGGGAAAGGTGCGGCGTCGTCGTTATGACGTACACCACTGCGGCGAGCCTTAAGTCCTAGGTGCCCACAATGCGACACTATATCTAGTGGTCTAAATTGAAGTGACCACAATATCTAGTGTTTTGATGAAAATTGGAGAAGTCATGAGCGCACCTGATGGACGGCATTACACCCTGCGTTCCTTTATGCCGCCGCAGTACATCCAGCATCCCGAGGGGCCCTTCCGGCCGATCAACTGGAATTACGTCCCGGAGGAGAAGGATTTGGAGGTGTGGCGCCGGCTCACCGCGAATTTCTGGTTGCCGGAAAAGGTGCCGCTCTCCAATGACCTGCCTTCCTGGCAGCGCATGAGCGAGGTGGAGCAGACCCTCGTGATGCGGGTCTTCACCGGCCTGACCCTGCTGGATACCGTGCAGGCCAGCATCGGTGAAATTAGCCAGATCCAGGACGCGCACACCGAACACGAGCAGGCCGTCTACGCCAATATCGCCTTCATGCAGGCGGTGCACGCGCGCTCGTATTCCTCGATTTTCTCCACCCTGGCCTCGAGCGCCCAGATCGAGGAAGCCTACACCTGGGCGGTGGATAATCCGCTACTCCAGCAGCGAGCCAAGGCGGTGCTGGAACACTACGTGGGCGATGACCCCCTCAAGCGCAAGGTCTCCTCCACCCTGCTCTCCTCGCTGCTGCTCTACGCCGGGTTCTTCCTGCCCCTCTACCTGTCCTGCCGCGGCAAGCTCATGAATACCGCGGATCTTATTCGCCTCATCCTGCGCGATAAGGCGGTGCACGGGTACTACTCCGGGTACAAGTACCAGCGCGGCCTGGAAGAATGCGGCGAGGCGCGGCGCGCGGAAATGGAAGAATTCACCTACGGGTTGCTCGAAAAGCTCTACCAGATGGAACTCGAGTACTCCGGTGAACTTTACGAGCCCGTGGGTTTGATGGACGACGTCGCAATTTTCGTCCGCTATAACGCCAATAAGGCGCTCATGAACCTTGGCTACCAGGCACGCTTCAGCGGTGAAGAAACGCGGGTGAGCCCGGAGATCCTTACCGCGCTTTCCCCGGCAGCCGATGAAAACCATGATTTCTTCTCCGGTTCGGGCTCCTCCTACATTATTGGGGAATCGGAAGATACCACCGACGACGATTGGGATTTCTAAAGTAGCCCGAAGCTGAGTATCAGAAGGTGAGTAGCCCAAGGTAAATAATCCACAGGCGAGTAGCCCAAAGGTCCTGACCTGTGGTGCGATGATCGGGGCGGCTGACTGCGCGGGTGATGCGTGCGGGTGGCCGCCCCGAGAAAACGAGAGATTGGGTACATTTACCGGAGCGATGCCCCAGGTAGGGACCGTGGCGGCACATAAGTATTCACGTGGCGGGGCGCGGTGTGAATCGGGGAATGTACCGCGCGCATGCCCGCCCTTTCGCCGCGCCGGCACGGGACTTTAGTACCGCCCGGGCGGTGTGGGTGGTGAGCGAAGGCCCGCACTGTCACGGAAAAGTATTATTATTCACGCCGGTGCGGGCGGCATAATGGCGAGGTGGACGCGCGGCCGCGCCGTCGAAAAAGCGGCCAGGCAGGCCCGAGCGCAACGAAGCGCCCGTCTCAAAACCGCGCGGCGCCGCGGGTTAATACTTAGTAAATAATTCTGAAACGGCCTGATAAAAAGTTAGTTATCTCCGCGAGGGGAGCCGTGTTGCTACGCGGTTTATATAACCTTTGGTACTGAATAATTGAATACGGCTCTTTGTGCTAGGCTCATGAATTGTTTAGGCGATTTAGCTGACGGGGTCGGTTGAATTGCGGGGGGGGGGTGCACTCCAGCGCTACCCTCCCACAATTGACGCTCTCCTCATGCTTCACCCTAACGATCCATAAACCTACTAATGGAGAAATAATGTCCCAACACACGGAGTCGACTCAGTCGGCGCCCGGAGTCTCCGCGTCTGTGTCCCGCAAGGGTGGGCATCGTCGTCGCACGAAAGTGTGGGCCGGTCTCACCGCCGCGGCGCTCATGACGACGTTTGCTTCGGGAATCGCCTACGCTGCACCCCAAGGTAATTCCGGTGCGGCGCCGACTGCTCCCACGGCGCAGTGTCCGACGTATGTCGGTGACACCGCTGTCGAAGCAGGCGCGAACCAAGCTGGCGCTAACCGACCGGATATTCCTTTCAAGCAAGATGCCATTATCGAAGCCGATGCTTTCAAGACCGGCTGGATTAAGAGCACCACCGATGCCAGTAACGCCAAGAACACGCTCTCGGGGCGTGCGTTCTTCGGCGGCGTTGGCACGCCGGCAACCACCTCCAATGGTGCAACCCCGGTTCCGGACGGAACCAAGGTGTACCTCCAGTGGCGTGATACCGACGGCGCGGCCTCCCCGATTTACTCCACCACCGTCAAGACGATTGACGAGAGCGACGGAAGCCAGATCGGCCCCGGCGCCTACGCTTTTGATCTGCGCGTGCCCTGGGTGGATAACACCGGCAAGCAGCACCTCTACAAGGCTGTTGCTGGCCAGTACTACCGCCTGTGGATTAATGATTTCACCAACCCGGCCGGCAATCCCGTCACCATGGTGCGCCAGGCCGGCGGCTTCTTCCCGGGTGCCTTCGTCAATAGCGTGACGGCCAATAACCTGGGCCAGTTCCCGCTTATCGGCACCAATATGCAGCGGACCGCGGTGTTCATGTACACCGATCCGAATGATTACCTCACCCGCCCCAAGAACGAATGGGTCAATGATGACAAGGGTCCCCTGACCGACCCGGCCGTGACTCTTTCTACCCGGGACTCCGTTTCCGGCAAGGTGTGGTTCGAATCCGGTGCTGGCGATCTTGCCAACTCCGCCACCGGCCCGAACTTCAATACCTCGGGTGATGTGGTGGCCTCCGGCTACACCGTGGTGCTTTCGCAGCTGACCCCCGCGGGCAAGGCTGCGCTCCAGGAACTGCGTAATGCCACCCCGTCCGTGAATGACCGCGAGGTCAAGGTCCGTGACATGCTCACCGAGCACCCCGATTACATCGAGGGTACCTACACGGCCACCACGAACGAAAAGGGCATGTACACCATCCGCCTGCCGAAGAATGCCGGCGCGGACGTGGACCGTATTTACATGTACGTCCTGGACCCGAACGGGCGAGTAGTCCCGAACTACTCCTCCTTCATGCGCCAGACCTTCAACATGTTCAACTCGAATGCTTCGTGGACTCCGCAAACCTCCGCGGCTGTCAATCTGATTACCAATAACTGGTACAACGTCAATCTGGCGCTGGTGCTCAGCGTGCAGGTGGAACTGGATATCACGAACTTCGACGCGCAGGAAAACTACGCCCTCCCCGGGCAGACCGCTGAAGTCAAGCTGACCGGTAAGGATCTCTCCCCGCTGCCCAACCGCATCGAGTGGACCGATTCCAAGGGCAAGGTTGTGCAGACCAACGGCGGCCTGAAGAAGCTGAGCGATGCCAGCAAGGCATACTTCAAGGTTCCGGATAACGCGAAGGACGGCGAAATCTACACGGCAACTCTGTATGCCGCTGAAAACGCTGTTTCTTCCGATTCCTTCATCGTGCGCGCGATTCCCGTCAAGTACGACGCCGTCCAGGTGAAGAAGACCCAAACTGAGAAGAGCAAGGCTCCTTACGCGACCCGCGAAGCCAAGGGCTTCACGCAGGCCGGTAATAACAAGTACCAGCTGCCCGCCGATGCTACCTACGAGCTGGGCGAAGGTGCGAAGGCCTGGGCTACTGTTGATCCGGCCACCGGCGTGGTGACCGTCAAGCCCGGCGCGGACGTGGCTCCCTGTGACTACCGCATCCCGGTGGTTGCTACCGTGACCGATCCGCTCAACGCCAAGAACAAGCTCAAGCTCAAGACCTGGGTTCCGGTCAAGGTGCTCGCGCAGCTCACCGATACCTACGATCCGAATTACAAGCAGGACAATACGGTAGAAGCGGGGCAGACCATTGAGGTTCCGGCCCCCACCTTCGATAAGCTCGCTACCAAGAAGGTCGAAACCGACCCCGCTCCGACGGAGAAGGGTAAGAAGACCACCTTCAAGCTCGGCGAGAACTCCCCGATTACCGCCACGGTTAACCCCGAAACCGGCGCCATTACGGTGACTCCGGCCGCGGGCACCGCCGCTGGCCCCTACGAGGTTCCCGTTGTTGTCACCTACCCGGATGGCAGCACCGATACCGTCAAGGTTCCGGTAACCGTGACCGTTCCGGCTCCGGTGGATACCGATAATGACGGCGTGAACGACGACGCAGACAAGTGCCCCACCATCGCCGGCCCGGCTTCCAATAATGGTTGCCCGGCGTGGAACAACGGCGAGGGCAAGCCCGGCACTGACGTGACGCTCACGAAGGACCCGAAGAACGGCCCGATCCCGAGCACCGCGACCTGCGAGGCCGGCAATGGTGCCACGTGCACCATCGGCACCGATGGCAACGTCGTCGTCAAGGTTCCGGAAGGCACCGCCCCCGGCACCGAAATTCCGGTGACCATTAAGAACGAGGGCAAGACCCTCCACACACCCAAGGTGACGGTTACGGCCCCGGATCCGGTTCCGAACCCGGATACCGATAATGATGGCGTGAACGACGACGCAGACAAGTGCCCCACCATCGCCGGCCCGGCCACCAATAACGGGTGCCCGGCCTGGAGCGACGGCGAGGGTAAGCCCGGTGCGGACGTGACCCTGGCGAAGGATCCCGCTAACGGCGAGATCCCGGCGTCTGCCACGTGCGTGGCGGGTAACGGTGCTACCTGCACCATCGGCACCGACGGCAATATCACCGTGAAGGTTCCGGACGGCGCGACCCCCGGTACCGAGATCCCGGTGACCGTCAAGAACGACGGCAAGGACCTGGACACCTCCAAGGTGACCGTGCTTGCTCCGAATAACCCGGCCTGGAATGACACGACCACCAAGCCGAGCGAGCCGGCGCAGCTGCCTAACGCGGGTGGCCCGGTTCCGGACGGTTCCACCGTTGAGGTGACTGGTCCGGGTACCGCCAAGCTCAACCAGGATGGCTCGATCACGGTCACTCCGAACGCGAATGCGAAGGATAAGGACCAGATCGTTGTTAAGGTCAAGGACCCCAACGGCAAGGACCTGGATACAGCGACCGTGACCATTGCTGACCCTGATCCCGATAAGGACGGGGTCTCCGGGGATGCCGATCAGTGCCCGACCATCGCCGGGCCGGCTTCCAATAATGGTTGCCCGGCGTGGAACGACGGCGAAGGCAAGCCCGGCACCGATGTGACGCTCACGAAGGACCCGGCCAATGGCCCGATCCCGTCCTCGGCCACGTGTGAAGCAACCGGTGGTGCCACGTGCACTATTGGCGGGGATGGCAACGTCGTCGTCAAGATTCCGGCGGGTGCAACTCCCGGTACCGAGATTGCGGTGACCATCAAGGATGGTGACAAGGTCCTCGACAAGTCCAAGGTGACCGTCACGGCCCCCGCTCCGGTTCCGAACCCGGATGGCGATAACGACGGCGTGCCCGATGCTCAGGATCAGTGCCCCACCATCGCCGGCCCGGCTTCCAACAATGGTTGCCCGGCGTGGAACGACGGCGAAGGTAAGCCCGGTGCGGACGTGACGCTCACGAAGGACCCGGCGAACGGCCCGATCCCGACGACCGCGACCTGCGAAGCGACCGGCGGTGCAACCTGCACCATCGGCACCGATGGCAATGTTGTGGTCAAGGTACCCGCGGGTGCTAAGGACAAGTCCGAGATCACTGTGACCATCAAGGATGGTGACAAGGTCCTCGATACCTCCAAGGTGACCGTCAAGGATCCGGATACCGACGGCGATGGCCTGACCGATTCCGAAGAGGAAAAGATCGGGACTGATCCGAAGAATCCGGATACTGATGGTGACGGTATCAACGACGGCGACGAAGTCAATGGCACCAAGAACCCGTTCAAGGACGATAAGTTCAATAAGGACGGCAAGCCTGGTAACACCAACCCGCTCAACCCGGATACCGATGGTGACGGGGTGAATGACGGCGACGAAGTTACCGGCAAGAACAACGGTGGCAAGCCGACCAACCCGAACAAGGCCGATACCGATGGCGATGGCGTGACCGACGCTGACGAAATCAAGGACGGCACGGACCCGAACAATGCTGACACCGATGGTGACGGCGTGACGGACGGGGACGAAAAGAAGGACGGGACTGATCCGAAGAATCCGGATACTGACGGTGATGGTGTGACTGATGGTCGTGAAAAGGACCTGGGCACCGATCCGAAGAATCCTGATACTGATGGTGATGGCCTGACCGATGGTGAGGAAGTTGGCACGGATATCGACGAGAACGGTAAGCCTGCTCGTAATGAGGATGGCACCCCGAAGGTTGATGACTCCAAGGCCACCAAGACCGACCCGAAGAACCCGGATACCGATGGTGACGGACTCACTGATGGTGAGGAAAAGAAGATCGGGACTGACCCATTGAACCCGGATACCGATGGTGACGGGCTCACGGACGGTGACGAGGTCAATGGCACCAAGAACCCGTTCCAGGATGACAAGTTCAATAAGGACGGTAAGCCTGGTAACACTGATCCGCTCAACCCGGATACCGATGGTGACGGCGTGAATGATGGTGACGAGGTGACGGGCGCTAAGAATGGTGGCACTCCGACTAACCCGAATAAGGCCGATACTGATGGTGACGGCGTCAATGATGGCGACGAAATCAATAATGGTACCGATCCGAATAAGGGTGATACCGATGGTGACGGTCTGACGGATGGTGAAGAAAAGGTGATCGGTACTGACCCGAAGAACCCGGACACCGATGGTGACGGGCTCACGGATGGGGATGAGGTTAATGGCACCAAGAACCCGTTCAAGGACGATAAGTTCAATAAGGACGGCAAGCCCGGTAACACTGACCCGCTCAACCCGGACACCGATGGTGATGGTCTCACTGATGGTGACGAAGTGACCGGTGCTAAGAACGGTGGCAAGGCAACCAACCCGAATAAGGCCGATACCGATGGTGACGGTATCAACGACGGTGACGAAATTAAGAACGGCACCGACCCGTTGAACCCGAACGACCCGGGCAAGGCCGCACCGAAGACCAAGAAGGTCAAGAAGGCCAAGGGCCTGACCGCGACCGGTGCCGATGTGGCATCGCTGGCAGTCTTCGCTCTGCTGGCTGCCGGTGCGGGTAGCGTGGCGATTCGCCGGCGCAAGAAGTAACACAATGTTGCTGAGGTAGCTAAAGCTACCCAAGCAGCCGCGTGGCTGCGGAAGTTTCCAATGGGTTACGGAAGCAGCCGCACGGCTAACGCAAGGGGCCGCTCCTGAAATATCAGGGGCGGCCCCTTTGCTTGCGCGGGGCGTAGTCCTGCTATGCGGTTTCTCGGCGTGTGGATCGGTGGCGGGAATGCTGCTTGGATAGCATCGGGAGATGAGCGGTTACGAACCACCACTGCGCATAACACCTGCCTGCGACGCACTGGTCGGCCAGGTCTGCAACCTTGTTGAAAAACTGGAACGCCCGGGGGAAGACGGGAAATTCTGGCTGGATTCTTTGGGAGAGCTTGGGCGGCGCGAGAACCGTATTCGCGCAATTCACGCCACCCTCGCCATTGAGGGGAATACCTTGCCGCTGGATTCTGTCCGGGCCATTCTTGGCGGTGAATATACCGCGGACGTGACCGCTCAGGTTCTCGAGGTGTACAACGCCGGCCGCGCATATGACCTGCTTCCCGAACTTGATCCGATGTCAGTGCGGAATGTGCTGCGCGCGCACGGAACCATGATGAGCGGGCTGGTTCCCGAGAGTGGGCGTTTCCGGTCTGGCGGTGTGGGGTCTTTGCGGGGAATGTGGTTGTGCACGCGGCCCCACCGGCGGATCTGGTTCCGCAACACATGTCCCATTTGCTCGCGTGGTATCAGGAATCCACGTTGCACCCGCTTATAAAAAGCGCGGTTTTCTATTACGAATTCGAGTTCATTCACCCCTTCGCCGACGGCAACGGACGTACGGGCCGGCTCTGGCATTCCCTGCTCCTTGGCCGCTGGAAGGAGATCTTCTTGTGGCTTCCCGTGGAGGAACTCATCCGGTCACGTCAGCAGGACTATTGCCGAGCTTTCGCGGTATCGGGTAAAGAAGGGGAAAGCTCAAGCTTCGTTGAGCTCATGCTGGAGGTAATCCGTGATGCTTTAGCCAAAGTCGATGTACTTGGTCGGTTGACCGACCAAGATACCGACCAAGATAGCGTCTAAGTTACCGACCAAGATAATGGTTCAAGTTACCAGTCACGGCAACGCCGATTCCGATACTCCGAAATAGCCCCTTGCTGCCCTGCCTCTGCCGGGCTATCCTTATCGCATAACAGTGTTATGTGAGGTGGGGTTGCGATGGCGGCACGTGGAAATAGCTCAACGCAGGAACGAATCCTTGCTGCGGCTTTGCGGAATTTTTCCGAGCACGGCTATGAAGCTGCCAGCTTGCGTGTGATTGCCAAAGAAGCCAATGTCACCACCGGCGCCCTCTATACCCATTTTGATAATAAACAAGCTTTGTTTGCGGCTCTTGTGGAACCCTGTTGCCAGGAATTCCGCCAGCGGCACCGCGAAGGTATTATGCGTGGTCTTGCCCTCACGGAAAAGTCGCTCACGGAAAATCCGCTTGCCGAAAAGGCTCGCGTGGAAGAATCGCGGCAGGGTGGTAGCAGCGCCGGTGAGGAGCTCGGTAGCAGTATTACGGATTGGATGATCGATTACGTCTATGACCACCTCACCGTATTTCAGTTAGTTCTGTGGGGATCCGCGGGTACTCCCTATCAGAGCTTCGTAGCTGATCTAGCCGAATATGAAGCCCGCCTATATATCGAGCTCGGCCCGGAAGATACGGTATGGCCAGCGTTCGCGCAGGTCATGTGCGAAACCGGCTGGTACGGCTTCTTCGGTGCCCTCAGGCAAGGCCTCAACCGTGAGAACGCCAAAAAATACCTAGGCTTACTTCAAAACTTCCGGGAAGCCGGATGGCGGAGTGTCCTGGAAGCCCCGGTACCTTCCGGCACGCATGCGCTCGGGTAGAAAGAAGATCCCATGTCTCACCATCAGGGGAAAAACGCGAAGCAGGATCCGAAAGCGACTACGTGGCAGTTGGTCGCACCCGTGCGCACGTCAATGCTGGTCTCCTTCGTTATTGCCGGGATCGGATCCGGCGCTTCGGTCATTCCGTATATCGCATTAGTTGGCCTGGCTGATGACTGGCTCGGCGGCCGCGGCACGGCACGTATCTGGTGGTGGTTGGGGCTCACCCTGGTGGGCTTACTGGTACACCACATCTGTTACAACTGGGCAGTTGGTATCACCCATATCAGCGAAGCAGGGCTGCGGCATCGGCTGCGCCGTCGTATCATCACACACTTAGGCGCTTTGCCTTTGGGGCGCGTGCGGCGGCTGGGCCCGGGTGAAATCCGGAAAATCGTGGTGGATGACACCAGCGCCATCCACACTCTGGTTGCCCATGCCAGCGCCGAACTCGCCAGCGCGCTCGTGGCGCCGCTGGTGGGCGGCATCTACCTGTGCGTGCTCGACTGGCGGCTGGCGCTGCTCCTGGGCGGAGTATTTGTTGTTGCCGTTGGCCTGGCCATGGGGATTGCTTTCCGTGGTGGGGATCAAGCCGTTAAAGATTACGACGTCGCCCAACGGAAACTCGCGGACGCAACCGTGGAGCTCGTCGATGGCATAAAAGAAATCAAAAACTACCAACTCCCCGCCACCGGAGTCGGCGGGCGCTTCACCACGGCGCGGGAAGAAAATTCCGACGCCTCCTTCCGTTGGCTGGCCGGGGCCGGTAAAGGAATCGCGGTGGTATCCGCATTGAGCCAGCCGGGCGTGATCCTCGCGTGGAGCGCCCCGATCATCTGCTGGTTCGTGTGGAGCGGCTGGATCACACCCGCGAGTAGCCTGGCGTTCTTCACTATTTGGCTCGGGTTACCCGCGGGCTTGGGGCAACTCATGACGCTCACCCAGAACCTGCAAGGCTCACTGCGGGCCGGCGAAGATACAGCAGCGCTGCTGGCGGAAAAACCGCAGGAAGTAGGGGATTACCAGGTTCCTGCCCCGGCTGCGCGCGCCACGCCTTCGGCCACTACGGCTGCGTGCGCTACGGATTCGGCCGCCCCGTCGGCTTCCGCCCCGGAACTACGTTTCCAGAATGTGTCCTTCGGTTATGCTCCGGGCCGCCCGGCCCTGCACGATATTAGTTTCACCCTCCCACCCGGAACTCTGACCGCCGTGGTCGGGCCCTCGGGAGCGGGGAAAACGACCATCGGCGCGCTCGCGGCACGTTTTTGGGATCCGGAAAGTGGCTGCATTACCCTCGGCGGGCACGACCTGCGCGAATACAGCCGTGCGGGGCTCTACAGCCAGGTCGGGACAGTATTTCAGGATGTGTCCTTAGCGGCGGTGAGTGTGCGGGATAACCTCCTGCTCGGCAACCGGGAGGCTACCGATGCACAGATACAGGCAGCTGCGGCCCGCGCGCATATCGCCGCACGGATCGCCGCACTCCCGTACGGGTATGACACGATCCTGGGGGAGGCCGCTGTGCTTTCCGGTGGTGAAGCGCAGCGCTTGAGTATTGCCCGCACGCTGTTGGCAGATCCGCCGCTCCTCATCCTGGATGAAGCGAGCGCACACCAAGATACCCATACTGCGCAGGCGCTGCACCAGGTCATCGCGGCGCGGCGTGGGCATAGCTCCACCTTGGTGATCGCTCACCGGCTGAGCGGGCTCGCCCAAGCCGACCAGATTCTGGTGATTGCGGGCGGGCGGATCGTACAATCAGGCTGCCACGACGAACTTGCGGCCACCGCGGGCCTGTACCGCGACATGCTGAAAGAGCAGGGAATCCCATGCTGAAAATGCTCACGGCGATGCGTACCGTACTACACGTGCGCCAAATAAAAATCTTGATAGGGGCCTACACCGCGGCCGCGGTGGCCCAGGGCATCACCTTAGCGATGCTCATCGGGTTCCTCCGGGCCCTGCTCACCGAAGGCGGCGTTGGCGGCGGTGCCGGAATTCTCGACGCTTCCGGGATCGGAGCAGGCGGCGGCGCGCCGGCCGATGGGCAGCTATCCTCCTGGCTCATTGCGATATGCATCAGCGGAGCCATCACATTTTTCCTCTACGTGGTCACGATGAGCTGGTCTTATCGGGTGAGCGTGTACGCGATCTGCGACGAGCTCATGAAGAAAATCGGTGCGGCGGTAGTGCGCCTCCCGGTCGGGTGGTTTACACCGTCCCGCCGCACAACGGTTATAAATGCCACTTCGAAAGACGTTAACACCCTCTCCCACCTGGCTTCCCTGGTCTTCCCTGCGGTGATCTCAGGGGTGGTGGTTCCCTTCGTTATGGCCGTGGTGGTCACGGTGGTTGAATGGCGCCTCGGGGTGGTCCTCGCGGTGACCAGTATCGGATTGTGGTTCATCTGGGGATGGATGCACCGAGCAGTGCGCGAAGCTCAAGCTAGCGAAGCCCGGCTCTCACGCCGAGTAGCCGGGCGGATTATCGAATTCGCGAAACTCCAGCAAGTCCTGCGCGGCAGCGGGCAAACCCAATGGCAGCCCCTGGATGAGGCTCTCGCGGCCGAGTCCACCGGAATCCTGCGGACGCTGCGCAGCCAAAGCCGTCCGGCCTCCGCGTTCCTCCTGCTGGTCGAGCTGGCTTTCGCCGTATGCCTGGGCTGGGGCGGAGCTCTGGTGGTTGGTGGCGGCCTGGACTTCCTGAGCTTCCTGGCCATCGCCGTCGTTCTCACCCGTATTAATCTGCCGCTCTCGCAATCAGTTTTATACTCCACCGCGCTCACGGATTCCATGCAAGCCCTCGAACGGGTGCGCGAAATTATCGCGGCCGCCGAGGAACAGCCCGATATCTCGACTGTCGCCGAGCCTACGAACACGGATCTGGGTGCGCTCGCGGATAGCACCATCGAGTTTTCCGGAGTAACCTTCGGCTACGATCCGCGCTGCCCCGTGCTGCGTGATCTCAACTTGAAAGCCCCGGCAGGTAAAGTGACCGCTTTGGTCGGCCCCTCCGGGGCAGGAAAAACCACCGCGCTGGCGCTGGTAGCCGGCTTTTGGCAGCCACAGAGCGGAACCATCACGCTCGGCGGGCGCGATATCCGCGAATGCCAGCCCATGCGCCACATCGCGATGGTGTTCCAGGATGTCTACCTCTTCAGCGGGTCCATCCGAGAAAACCTGACGTTGGCCAAGCCGGATGCCACGGAGGAAGAAATCCTCACCGCGGTAAGCCAGGCTGGGCTGGATCCGGTTATCGAGCGGCTGCCCGCCGGACTGGACACCCAAGTAGGTCCGGGCGGAAATGCGCTCTCCGGCGGGGAGAAACAACGCGTTGCCATCGCCCGAGCTTTCCTCAAGGACAGCCCGATCCTCCTTCTCGACGAAATCACCTCCGCGCTGGACAGCATCACCGAGGCAGTCATCGGCGAAGCGATACGGCGCCTCGCCGCAGGCCGCACGGTACTTATGGTTGCTCACCGTCCCTCCACAATTGCGTGGGCAGACCAGGTCATCGATTTTTCGCAGCTCATGGCACGCTGAACCTGCGTATATTCGGTAGCGCAGCGCGCCCAGTGGGAAGCAAGCTGTCGGTATTTCCGACAGGTTCTATCGCTTACGAATTTGATGTGGGTACTGGTACGACGACGCTGCCACTCAGTAAACTGGCCCCTGGGAAAACACCGTTCACTGAGAAGAGCGCCACCAGCAACGAAGCTGGCAGATGGGAGGAGTCAATGACCTGGCAGATCGCGGTAGTTATAGTGGTTATCTTATGGGGATCTGCGGTGGTTAGCGGTTGGTTTGCCTACGCCTCGCGCAAAAAGACCCTCAAGCTTAACGAACTCGTCGGGTACCGCACTGACATCATCATGACGAACCAGGAAACGTGGCAGGAAGCGCACGCCGCAGCTTGGCCGTGGACGGCCGCCGCCACAGCATGCCTAGTCTTCAGCGGTTTCGCGGTATTGCTCCCGCTCTCCGACGGGGTGATCGCCACGATCATCATCCTCAGCATGGTGGTGCTGCTCGCCTGCGTATTTGCCGGTGCACACCGCGCTCAGAAGGTTGCGAAGGAGATTCTCGCCGCGAGCGCGGACGAAGCGGGCGCGCCTGTACCCGCTTCGAAATAGTCGAGCGGCACGACTGTGAGCGACGGTCGAAAATAATGTGAGCGACGGTCGAAAAGTAGCCCAGAACCAATGATTGAAAAATAGCCGAAGTTGCAAGCCTCTCCCGAGGGGGCATGTGTTTTCTCTGGTGTACTGCGTTTGTCGTACAGGCGCAGTACATCTCGGAAAACACATAGTGCCTCCCGCGCAGCCCTGGAAAGTTGTCGTAGTTGCCACGTAAGATTCATGGCAACAGTGCCCGCGGGGCGCTGTACAAACTCACCACATCTCAAGTACGCGTATAGAAAGAAAGGGTGGTTCCCGTGGCATATACACCGACGATCACCATACGGATTGATCCCGAATTGAAATTCGAGGCCGAATCTGTTTTCCGAGGTTTTGGGTTGTCCATGACCGAAGCAATCCGCATTTTTCTTCATAAGGCAGTGATGGTTGGGGGCTTCCCCTTCCCCGTGAGAGCGCTGAAGTTTCAAGCCACAACGGAGAAAATCATGATTACTAATGAATCAGAGTATTACGATCCCAACGACATCTTAGATGATGACGAATTCCCTTGGGAGTACTTCGAATCTCGTCGGATTAACGGCGCTGCGCAGTAGCGCTTTAGGTGCAGTGGGTGGGCGCGCGACATCTCGCACGCCCACCCGATTGCGTTCTCTGCTAAGAGCCGCGCTCGCGTACAGCCAACGCTGCACGCCGGCGGGCACCGGCCGCCCCGGTCGCCCCGGCCACGCCGAAGCCCGCGCCACCGGCCCACGCCACGCGCCAGCGCTAATCCCCGAGCCACTCCAGCATGCGGTAGAGCAACTGGGTGGCGCCGGGCATGAAACCGGCCCCGTGATGGTAGGTCGCGTCCATCGTGGAAACCACCAGCTCGGCCGGGAAAGTCACATTATCGTGGTAGAGCAGCATATTCGGGTGATCGGGAAGCGCCAAATAATGCCCGCCCCAGGGATCCACGCCCGGCCCGGTCTGCTCCACCTGCGTGAGCACCACCAGCGGCGTCGCCCCCGCCGGAGGCGCGAGCACCCCGTGATAATGCCAGTGGACGGCCTCGTCGGAAAGATACTCCCAGAGCGGGTGATCAGTGTTCACCGAGCGCCGCCCCAGATCCTCACCGGTACGCCAGGACCAGAAATTCGTGCCGCGTGGAGTCTCAGACGTGCCCGGCAGCCAACTATCCACCTGGTTAATGCCATCGATAAATACTTTTTTACCGGCCTGCCCCAGGAAATCCAACACCTGGCCGTATTTCGCGGCCACCACACCCGGGTGATTACGCGCCGCCAGATAGACGGCGTCGAACTCCGAAAAATCTCCCGAATAATCCGGCCAGTACACGGGGGTGACCGGGCGCGCCCGCACGGCCGGATCTTTCACGGTCGCGAGGTGGAAAAACGAACCGGTATGCACAAATGCTATTTTCTTCATCGCTACTTCTCCAGGTACTCGGTGATGGCGCGGCGCAGCCCGGCGGCGGAGGTCCCCGGGAAAGCGAAACCGCTGAGATCATTACCGTTGTGGACGATCACTTCGCCTTCGCCCAGCCGGTAGCTGACGTCCACCGGCAGCTTACCCGGGCCGATTCCGGTGATCACCCGCGCGCCTTCGGGCAGCTCAGCCAGGAAAGACCGCGCGTAAAAGCCGGCCACCCCGATCTCGCGTAATTCCTCGAAGGAATGCTGGCCGGGCACGCCGGTGCGCAGCAGCATATCGCGCCGCTCCACACCCTCCCAGATCGGATGCGGCTCCACCGCGCTCAGCCACACATCATCCAGCCCGTGAAATTCCATTTTTCGGTGGCTCGGCAGCCCATCCACCCAGCGCCGCATCGGCAGGCCATTGGCCAGCAGTTTCCCGCCCGCGCGCACCCACGCGCTCAGGCGCTCGCGCTGAGTTTCCAGGAAAAGCTGATCGGCGCCCATCGACACCACAATTCCGCGGTAATCGGCCAGCTGGGTGCCGGGCAGCTCGTAGGTATCAATAAGATCAGGTGGCGTGCTCGCATCGCGCACCGTATTCATAATCGTGAGGATATTACCCATCGTGGTCCTTTCTTTGCGAGGGTGGTGTGGAAGCGGAAGAGGCGGCGTCGTCGTTCGCACTAAAATCCGGTACGACGACGCACTGCGAGCCACGATCAACCGGAACATCACGGACCCGAATCGGAGTGCGATAAAGGGTGCTCAGCCGCGCTTCGGTGAGTTGGCGCGCGGTTTCCCCGATGGAGAGGTCGTCGGCATCCATGACGAGGGTGGTGCGCGAGGTGAGGAAGGCGTGCGCCGGGTCGTGCGTGGTCATAATTATGGCCAGGCCCTCGGCTGCGAGCGTGCGAATAATCGTGAGGACGCGGCGCTGATTGCGCAGGTCCAGGGCGGATGTCGGTTCGTCCAAAATGAGGGTGCTCGGGGTGGCGACCAGGGCGCGGGCAATGAGCGTGAGCTGGCGTTGCCCGCCGGAAAGCTCAGCATAGGTGGCCCCGCCTAAATGCGCGATGCCAACCCGTTCGAGCGCCTCCCAGGCGGCCTCGCTATCGACGGCCGAAGGGCTGGCGAAAACTCGCATGGTGCGGGCCCGGCCCATGAGGACCATGTCATGCACGGTGAACTGGTGGTTTGCCGCGTGGGATTGCGGCACGTAGCCGATGGGCCCGTCGGAATGGACGCTGCCTTCCACCGGGGTGCGCACCCCGGCCAAGCAGGTCAGCAGGGTAGTTTTCCCGCGCGCATTCGGCCCGAGCACGGTCAGCACTTCGCCGGGGCGGGCCTCCAGCTCCACCCCGCGGAACAGCCACGGGCCGCCGCGATAGTGATGCCCAAGATTATCTGCTTTAAGCAAGAGCCCGTCCCTTCCGCGCACGCCGAATAAGCAGCCCAATAAATACCGGGGCGCCGATAGTGGCGGTCAAAATCCCCACCGGAATTTCCACCGAGGTCGCATTGCGCGCAATCGTGTCAATAATAAGGAGATACATCCCGCCCATGAGGAAAGACTCCGGGATAACCACGCGATTATCGTGCCCCACCAGCAGGCGCACCAGGTGTGGAATCACCAGGCCCACCCAGCCAATAATGCCAGCTGCGGCCACCGAAGCCGCGGTAAGAAGGGCGACGGCGAAAATACACACCCAGCGCATCGCATTCGGATTAATGCCGAGAGCCCGGGCATCCTCATCGCCCAGCGAGAGCACATTAATACGCCAGCGCAGCGCCACCACCACGATCAGCCCAATAATAACGGGAATAATAATAGTGGTGACTTTTGCCCACGACGCCGCAGCTAGCGAGCCCATAAGCCAGAAAGTAATCGAGGGAAGTTTACTGTACGGGTCAGCCACATAGGTCATGAGGGAAACCATCGCATTAAAGAACGCGGACACGACCACGCCGGCCAGCACAATCGTGAGGGTGGCCGAGTGGGAGCGAATCCGCCCGATAAGCATGACGCAGACCACCGCGGAGAGCCCGAAAATGAAAGTGGATCCCATGAGAATAAAACTCGAGGTACCCACGAGGATCGCCAACACCCCGCCGAAGGCAGCCGCGGAAGAAACCCCCACAATATCGGGGGAGACCAGCGGGTTACGGAACAGGGACTGGAGCACCGCGCCGGAAACCGCCAGGCACCCACCGAGCACCACGGCAAGAATGACCCGCGGGGCCCGAATTTGGTTAATGGCCACCAGCGCGGAGCGATCTACATCATCCGGACTCGAGAAGAGGATGCGCACCACGTCCGGAGCACTAATGGAGAGCTGGCCCATGCCCATCGCCACCACCATCGCGCCGAGCAGCGCGATGGTGGTGATGAGCAGCACCGCGAAAGCCGCGGTGCGGCGCCGGGCGATGGTACTGACGGCTGTTGTTGGCGCACTGGCCGCGGGTGCGGGGGCGGTAGCCCCCGCCGTCGTCGTACTCATCGTTCCCGGCACTGCACCGGGCGCACCGGATGCGGCCGCTGCATCTGCGGATTTAGCGGACAACGTCATAATTAGCGCTGCCGGCATTAATATCGGTGCGCAGAACCAGATCGATATCTTCGTTGGTGAGATCGTAGTTGTAGACCCACTTCGTCTTCTCGCGCATGAGCGCGGGCATATCGACCTTAAACTCGCCCGGGTAGGCGAGGGCCGCCACGTAATTCCAGTACAGCGGCGATTCCGCGCACGGAACCTGCCAGCGGTACACGCCCAGCGGGGCGCGGTAGACGCGCTTATTCTTAATCGCACTTACTTCGGCCAGGCGCGGATCATTGTAAAGGTCATCGGGAACGGCCTTGTCGAAAGCGGAAAGGAAAATAATTTCCGGATCCCAGGCCAGGATCTGCTCCGGGGAAACAATGCCATCCTGCACCACATCCGAGGTGGCCATATTCTGAATCCCGGCCACGTCAAATACGTGCTGCCCGTAGCTCTTTTCCGTATTCGCGGACATTTTCTCCGCCGAGTAGCTCAGCTGCAGCCCCCGCGGCTTGGGCTTGCCCAGGGCTGCAACCTGCTTGGATATCGATTCCTGTTCGCTGTGCATATAGTCGATAAGCTGCGCGGCGCGGTCTTCCTTGCCGAGGATTTCCCCGAAAAGCTTGATCCAGGTTTCCAGATTTTCCTGGGTGCCGTACTTGAGCCCGAGCACCGGAATGCCGGCCGACTCAATCGGAGTAATAAGATCCTCGCTGCGGTCACCCCACTGAATAAATACGTCCGGATCCTGCGCCAGAATGGTTTCCATATTCGGGGTGAATTGGCGATCCGCGATCACCGGGGTGGTCACCGACGCCGGGAAAATCTTCGAAATAATGCCCTGCTTATTGGCGACTAGCAGCGACTCATTAATACCAACAATGCGGTCCCAGGAGCCGTCCACCGCGGCAATAATGGTGGGCGCGGGGATCACCGCGGAGGCAATTTTTTGCACCGGGCGCGTGACTTCCACCTGGTGGCCGCGCTGATCGGTCACGGTGATGGGGCCGCTTGCGGCATCGCCCGTTGCAGGGGAGGCCGACGACGCAGCTGCGCTGGCGCTACTCGAGCTGGTAGGTGATTCGGTAGAGGTGGAAGATGCAGAACAGCTCGCCAGTAACCCGGCGCAGAGCGCGCTCAGGGCAACGGTCATGACACGGCGTTTCACCAATGCTCCTTCGTTAGCGGCCGGGGCGTGAAACCGGCTCCCGACCTAGCGGTTAGGTGGCCCTAACTTTATGGACTGGAGCGCGGGGTGTCAACCGTTATGTGGCGTGAAAATCCTTGTAAATGCTTGAAAATCCGGGGGTGGGTATGAGTATGCGTAGCGTTACTGGCCCAGTGCGCTGAGCGGGAAAGTGATAACGCCCTCGGCTGCGGGCCCGGTTATTCCCGTGCCGGTAATGACGGCAAGGAAAGCGGGTTCGCCGCGTTCCGGCGCGATCTGATCAACTGCTTTTTTGAGACCGTGCGCGCCCTGGGTGATCTGCCCGCCTCCGAGTTTGACTTTGATGCCCGCCCACACACCTCCGGGGAATTCCAGCACCGCATCGATTTCATGGCCGTAGGAATCGCGATAATGCCGCACGTGCCCGCCCAGCGTCTCGGCAAAAACGCTGAGATCGTGCACAACCGCGGACTCGAAAATAAATCCGAGAGTTTCTAGATCTCGCTGCAGTGCCGAGCTATCCGCGGCAAGTGCCGCGCAGGCGAGCGCCGGATCGGCCAGGTGATACTTGGGTGACAGCCGCAACTGGGCTTTGGAACGAAGTCGAACCGACCAGGCTGGAACCGCCTCAACAACGAAAAGCCGCTGGAGGGTATCCAGAAGAGTGGATACCGTTTGCCGACTTGATGCGGGGAAAACCGCGTCCAGATCCTTTTTGAGAGTGGCGATGGAGACCTCGGTTGCCACCGAGCGAGCCAGGGCCCGAAGCAGATGCAAGATGAGCTGCGGGTCTTGACGCAAGGTAATAATCCTAGGAATATCCGCACGCGCAATCTCCTGGAGGTAGCTGGTGAGCGCGAAGGACGCCGCCTCGCCTTCCAGCTCAAGCATTCCGGGGAAGCCTGGGTGTAGCAGGGCCTCAATCACGGAATCGAGAGGGGGCGTGCTGAGGTTCGTGGAAACGGGCTCCCCGGCGAGGAGCTTGTCGAGGGATACCGCGCCCGAGCTGCGCCCCTTTTCCTGCCAGGTCATCGTGCGCTGGCGGATGCGGGTGAAACGCCCGGCCCCGGTATGGCGTGTGATGTCATCTGCCGGAACAGAAGAGCCGGTGAGAATGAAATCCCCGAAGCCCGGGGAGAAATCCACCGCCCGGCGCACCATATTCCACAGGTCTGGATTGAGCTGCCACTCGTCGAGGAGTCGCGGGCGTTCGCCTTCCAGAAGAGCATCCGGAGCTATCTGCGCGAGTTGCTGCGCCTGCGGAGTGTCCAAGAAAATGGCGGATTCGCAGTGACGCAGTGCAGTCATCGTCTTTCCGCAGCCGCGCGGACCTTCAATGGCTAGCGCGCCTGACGAGGCGAGAGCCCGCGTGACCAGGCGGTCCAGAGCCCGGGGAAGATAGGGGATTCCTGCAACTGCTTCCGTGTCCATAACCCTAGTCTAGAAGGTGGGTTGCAAAATGTAGAGTTCTTACGTTGCATTTTGTAGGCTCGCTACGTTGCAAAATGTAGCCCTGGTAGGTTGCAAAATATAGGATTGGGCCCGCCGGGCGTTTTGAAACGCACCGGCGGCCCCGCGATATGCGCGCGAAGAGCGGCACTCCGCCGCCGAAGCGGCGCTATTTCGCCGAGGCGGCGGCATTCCGCCAGGCCGGTACTAATCCGCCGCGGCTCCCAGCTGCCAGCCGGCCGCGCGCCGTCGATCCTCCCAGAACTTCCGGTACAGCCCGCCGTTTGCCAGCAGCTCGGCGTGCGTACCCACTTCGCGCACGGTCCCGCCTGCGTCGAGTACCACGATCTGGTCCGCACCCTGCACCGTTTCCAGCTTGTGGGCGATCACCAGCACCGTTGCCTCCTGGCGCAGCTGCTGAATGCAGGCGCGGATAGCGGCGGTATTTTCCGGGTCGAGGGCCGAGGTGGCCTCATCGAAAAGCACGATAGGAGCGTGCTTGAGCAGGGCCCGCGCGATGGATACCCGCTGGCGTTCCCCGCCCGATAGCATCCCGCCGCGTTCGCCCACCGGGCTCTCCCAACCGCCCGGCAACCGCGCGGCAATATCGCTCACCCCGGCCATATCCGCGGCCGCCCGCACTTCGGCATCCGTGGCGCCCTCGCGCCCCACCCGAATATTCGCTTCGAGGGTGTCGTCGTACAGATAAACATCCTGGAACACCATGGACAACTGCGCCATGAGCTGCGCCGTCGTTTGATCACGCACATCCACGCCACCGATGCTCACGCTGCCGCCGTCCACGTCCCAGAACCGGCACATGAGCCGGAACAGGGTCGATTTGCCGGCCCCCGATGGCCCCACAATCGCGGTGAGGGTGCCCGGGCGGGCCGTGAAACTCACGCCGTTCAGCACCGGGGTATCCGCGCGATACCCGAAACGAACGTCGCGGAGGGCAACTTCGCCGGGCGTAGGAAGGGCGACGTCGCTGGCGGGCTCGCTCGGGACAGGTGCATCGAGCACCTCGCGCATGGAGTCGAGCGGGGTGCGAGCCACCTCGGTCGCCATCACGAAAGCGGTGAAATCCTCCAGGTTCCGCATGAAACGCAGCGCCACCCCGAGGAAGGCGAGGGTAGCGGCCGGGTTGAGCAGCCCGCCGGTGCACAGGTGCACCGCTAGCGCGATGAGGCTGACCACCAGCAGCTGCGCGCCCACCCCGGAAAGTAGATTCGCGCCGATGCCCAGCCACAGCGAACGGCGCTGGGCGGCGAGGTTCGCGTTCACTGCGGTGTGGAGCGGCGCGAACGTGGCGGCCTGGCCGGTGGCCCGCAGGATCGGCTGGCACCGGGCGTATTCCACGATCCGGTCAGCCAGATCGCTTTCGGTAGCACTGGTGGCTAGCTCGGAGCGGCGTCGTAAAACCCGGGCCGCGCCGGCCAGCGCGCACAGCAGCGGGAACGCAACCGTAAGGGCAAGCCCCAGCTGCCACTGCCAGATCCACATCCCCACCAGCAGCACCAGAGCTGCGGTGGCGTTGCGGATAATCGGGGTAGTGAAATGGGCGATGCCCTGGCCGATGGCCATGAGGCCGTCGGTGACCAGGCGCGAGAGGGTGCCGGCCCAGCCGGAGCGGAACCATCCCAGCGGCAGGCGGGAAAGCTGGTCGCCCAGCAGGCTGAGGCTGTGGCGGATCACGTCCATGGCGGCGGTGTAGGCCATGACCGCCTGAACGTAGGCGGTGAGCAGGCCGGTCACCGCGAGTCCGGCAAGCACGCTCATCCAGCCGCCCACGCCGAGCCCAAGGGTCGGGGTGCCGGTGGACCAGGTCAGCGCCAGGGGCACCACGGTGAGCAGCGCCAGGCCCTCGATCATCCCGGAAAGGATGACCAGGATAATCGAGCGGCGGTAGTAGCCGTGGCCTTTCTCGGTGAGGACCGAGCCGTAGGCGTGCACGAGGAGCGGATCGGAGAAACGCCCGGTATGCGTGTGCCCGCCGTACGTGGTGGGTGCGCTCGCGGTGTTCGTGTGCCCGCCGCCCGCGCGCCCGCCGTAGGTATTCGTGGCCTCAGAGTTCTTAGGCATGTTCGCGTCCTTCCATGAGCCGCACCCAGAAGGGATGCGTGGCTACCTCGTCCGGGGTGCCCAGGGCGGAAATCCGCCCCTGTTCCAAAATGCAGACCTGATCCACCCCGAGCACCGATTCGGCGTGGTGCGCGATTACGAGCACGGTGCGCCCGGCCACCAAACGGTTGAGGGCGCTTTGGATTTCCGCTTCGCATTGGGGATCGGTGGCCACGGTCGCCTCGTCCAAAATAAGCAGATCGGCGTCGGCCAACAGCGCCCGCGCGATGGCCAGGCGCTGGTTTTGACCCCCGGACATCGTGGTATCTTCCCCGAGCACCGTGTCCAGCCCCTTGGGGAGGGCGCAGATATCTTCCCAAATATTGGCGGCGCGGGCCGCCTGCTCGATGGCGGCGTCGTCGGCATGGGGGCGCGCGAGGCGAATATTATCGCGCACGGACATGCGCAGCATTTGCGCGTCTTGGAGCACGAAAGCGACCCGCGCGTAGAGGTCTTTTTCGGGGAGGGTGCGCAGGTCGCGCCCGTCGAGGAGCACCCGCCCGCTATCCGGATCGCGGAAGCGCGCGAGCATGGTCGCCAGCGTGGATTTGCCCGAACCGGAGGGCCCGAGCAGCGCGGTCACGGTGCCGCGGCGCAGCGTGAGAGACACGCCGTCGAGCGCCTGGATGGTGCGCCCGGCGCGCGGATAGGAGTAGCTCACGTTCTCGAAAACCACATGCGCGGGTACGACGCCGCCCGCGGCTTCCCCGGTGCCCGCGGCCGCGGGGGCTGCGGGATTTTCCGCGGGGGCTTCCAGCTGCGGCAACTGTTCCACGCTCGTCACCTCGATAATCCGCAGCGCGGAATTCCCGGCCAGCT
Organism: Actinotignum stranguriae; assembly: GCF_051265215.1. NCBI lineage: Bacteria > Bacillati > Actinomycetota > Actinomycetes > Actinomycetales > Actinomycetaceae > Actinotignum > Actinotignum stranguriae. The sequence continues at coordinate 4,850 of NZ_JBOZCJ010000019.1, read as the reverse complement.
GGTAGGACCACATGCTGGTGGAGAGGGTGTCGAAGGTGAGCGGCACGATGAGGCCGATGAGGGAGCAGGCGATGACCTCGGGGAGGGTGGCGCCGCCGGCGGCCAGGATCAGCGAGCCGAGCCCCATATTGACGAGCAGTACCACCGGCGCGGAAATGAAGGACATCGCCAGCGCGGAGCCTTTGAGCAGCGGCCCGCACCAGTCCCAGTAGAAATTCCCGAAATCATCGGCGGCGCGCGCGAAAGCGCGATGCGCGTGACCGACTTTCCCGAAGCTTTTGACCACCTGGATGCCTTCCACGAATTCCACCCCGCGCGCGGCGAGGTAGCCGAGCCGGTCGTCCATCTCCGCGGTTTTTTCGCCCATATCGCGCATCATGAACATTTGCGCCGCGAAATAGAAGGGCAGCGGGATGATGGTGAGGAGCCCCAGGCGCCAATTCACGGTAAAAGCGAAAATAACGAGGGCGAGCGGGGTGGCTACCGCGGCCGTGGTTTCCACCGGGGCGTGTGCCACCAGGGTGTGCAGCGTGGTGGTATCGGCCTGGATGGCTTTGCGGATCTGCCCGGAGCGCGCCCGGGAGAACCACGAGAGCGGCGCGCGCGAAATCTGCGCGATAATGCGCTCTTGGAGCAGGCCGCGCAATGTGAGATCCGCGAAATGCGTGATGGTGAGCGCCAGGAAGTAGAGGAGCAGCTGGGTGCAAAAAGCCCCGGCAAGTAGTTTCACATTCCAGCTGAGCGCCGCGGTATCTATCGGTGTTCCCGCGCGCCAGGCCGGCAGCAGAATATCGCCGATGCGCACCAGCGCAATAAACGGCGCCACGGCCACGAGCGAGGAGCACACCGCCACGAAGCGGCCGAGCGCCAGGCGCGGGGCAATCGGCGCCATGAGTTCTTTGAGGGCGCGCTGTCCTTGCGCGCGTTTTTCTTTATACGTATCGACACGCGTGGCGACGCCGCCGTTCGGGGCGGTGCCGGCATCTGCGTGGGTGAGTTGAGCCGTCATCCCATTCCTCCGCGAACAGTAGGAGAGGTGCCCCGCGGGCGATCTGCGGAGCACCTCCATATTAGGCTTCCCTTACTTCGTGGTAAATAGGACTCAGAAATTACGGTACGGGGGGGTGCGGGCCCGGCGTGCGCTCCCGCGCTTTACTGTGCCGTAGCGTTTTACCGCGCCGCGGTGCTCCTGCGCTTTACCGCGCCGCGGCGGGCGCCTCCTCATTTTTTGGTACGACGACGCCGCTACCGGCTTTCGCCTCGCGGGGCCGGGACGCGCCGGCGTGGCCATCGCGGCGTATTTTGATGATGGCAGCAAGGACGGTGGCCAGCACCGAAGCGGCGAACCATATCCCGAGCGCGCCGGCGTAGGTCGCGCTGTCAATCGGGCCACCGGCAATCGCGGCGCGCAGGGCGTTAACCGTGTGGGTGACGGGCAGCAGCGGGTGGACAGCCTGGAAGAAGCCCGGCGCTGTTTCCACCGGGTAGATGCCGCCGGCCGCGCCCAGCTGGATCACGATCATGAGGAGCGCGATGAAACGACCCGGGGCGCCGAAAAGCGCAATGAGTGCCTGATTGATCGCGATATACACAATCGAGGAGGTGACGCAGATGGCCAGGGTGGCGCCCGGGTTGATGAGATCCACATTCCCGAAGAGGTGGAGTATCCCGACCAGCAGGCCCGCCTGCACGATTCCCATGAGCGCCCCGCTAGCAACCGAACCGAGCCCGAGCCGCAGCCCGGATACGCGCGCCGCCGCCAGGCGGCGCGAGAGAGGTGGCTTCATGAGATAGAGGCCGATAGCGCCCACCCACATCGCCAGCGCGATGAAGTAGCAGGCCACTGCCGCACCGAAATCACCGACGGGATGGGCGCGGGTGGTGCTCAATTCCACCGGGGTGGCCCCCACTCGCTGCATCGTTTCCGATTCGCCCGGGGTGTAGACCGGGATTTTCTCCGCACCTTCGGAGAGCTTCACTTCCAGGGTTGCGGCGCCCGCGCGCAGGGTGTGCAGGCCGTCGCGCAGGGTCTCCTGGTTGGTCGCGAGGGCGGTGGCGCCGCTGCTTACCTGGGTGGCACCGGTGTGGGCGGCGCGTGCCCCGGCGGCGAGTTCGGGGGCGCGGGCGGCCAGTTCGCCGCTTCCAGTAGCGAGGAGCGCGGTGCCTTCTGCGAGCTGGGTGGCACCGGTTGCGGCGCGGCTGCTACCAGAGGCGAGGATATCGAGCTGACTGCCGAATTCCGTGGTGGCGGCCAGGGCTTGCTGGCCTCCCGCGGCGGCACGCTGCGCACCCGCGGCCACCTGGGCGGCACCGTCCTTGAGCTGTGCCGCCCCGGCGCTCGCGGCCTGCGCCCCGCTGGCGAGCGCGCTCAACCCGCCGTTTTCGGCACCCGCGCCAGGCTCGCCGCTCGCGCCGGTGGCGGCGCCCGCGCCAGGTCCGCTCCCTGTTCCGTTATCGCTATTCGCACCGGACCCGCTCGCCGTTCCAGTTTCCTCACCGACGAGGGCAGCTATCCCGCCCTGGAGCTGGGTAGATCCCTCAAGAAGTTGCGCGGTGCCAGCCTGTGCCTCAGCGAGCTTCGCCTTAACCACCTCCGGGGGCAGCACATCGTACATCGCGATGAGGGTGCTCAATCCGTCATTGAGGCTGCCGAGCCCGCCGCTGAGTTTCTCCGCGCCGGTGCCCAGCTGCTGCGCACCGGCAAGGGCGCGGTTGGCTCCCTCCGCCAGCGCGGCATTCCCCTCCGCTACTTTCTGGCTGCCCGCCGCCACATCCTGGCTGGCGGCCGCCAAGGTATCCAGGCCCGCGGCGCTGCGCTCCGCACCATCTCGGAGCTGGCCGGCCGCAAGGCTCGCGGCATTGGCCCCACCGGCTACCTGGGAAACCCCCTCGCTGAGGGTGCTGGCCCCGCCCGCGGCATCGCCTGCACCGGCCGCGAGCTGAGCTGCGCCGTCGTTCATACGCCCCGCACCGGAAGCTAAAGTTTCCGTTCCGGTGGCGAGGCTCCCGGTGCCCTCGGCCAGTTGGCCGGCACCCTCCGCGAGCCGAGTTGCGCCGCCGGCCGCGTCACGCAGCCCAGCGCCCAGCTCTCCGGCCCCGCCCGCCGCGGCGCTCAGCTGCTCGCTCAGCGTCCCGAAGGAAAGGTAGATGCCATCAAGGTACTCGGCCGACACCTTCTCCGAAACCGCCGCGGTGGCGGTGGAGGCGATGACGCGTCCCACATTGCCGACAATATAGTTGAGGGCATCGTCGGTGACGAAGGAGAGCCGGGCGCGGGTGGCGGCCCCGGGGCCGCGCGCCACGGAAGTGGCATCGCTGGAAAACGACGCCGGGATGCTGAGCACCGCGTAAATATCGCCGTTAGCCAGTTTCTGCTGGGCCTCCGCGGCGGAGTATTCCCGCCACTGGAAGTTCTGGCGTTCCTCGGTTTCCAAGAGCTTGGTGGTGATGCTTGCGCCCAGGTTCACCTCGGAGCCGTCCAGCTGCGTGCCGCGATCCTCGTTCACAATCGCGGCCGGGATCTCATTGAGGTTGCCGAGGGGGTCATCGTAGGCGCCGGTGAGAATCAGCGCGTAGATCATCGGGATAATGGCGAGCCCAAACATAATAATCGCGGGGCGGATGCGCTCCCGCCAGCTGCGGGCGGGAGCCGGCTGCGCGGACGGCGCGGCCGGCCCGGTTTCCGCGGTGCGCGGCGCGGTATGCGCGGCTGGCGCGGCCTGCCCGGTTTCCGCGGTGGTGCGCGGCGTCGTATCCGGCTGCGGGGCGGTGTTTCGTGATTCGCTCATGAGTGTTCTCCATAGGCGGCGCGGGTAAAACTGCCCACTTCGGTAGCGAGGCGGGGAAGATCATCGGGGTCGGCGGGTTCCTCGGTCATCCAGTGGAGCACGCGCCAGAGCAGGCCGGCCGCCACCATGGAAGCGAAGTCCATCTCCGCTTTCGAGGGCGGGGGATAGGCGCCGTTCGCCCCGGCGGGCATGCTTGATTTAGCGGTCGCAGGCGCAGGCGCGCCGTCGCCCGAAGTTTGTTTTTCGGGTGTCGGCGTACCGAACATGACACGGCCACGGGCGCGAATGGCCGGGGCACTGAGCAGGCGATCACGAATCGCCGCGATAATCGGGGCTGCGCTCCCGAGAGCCGCGGAACTGGTGAGAGCCGCGGCAATGAGGTGGCGGTGCTCCAACAGAGTGGTGAGCATGGGGAGCAGCACCTGCAGCTGTACGTCGAGCGACGGTTCTTCTGAGGTTGGCACCGGGGTGGCGTCAAAAATTGCGTGGAGCCGTGTAAGAACGACGGCGCGCACCAGTTGGCTAATCCCAGAAAAATGCTGGTAGAAAGTGGGGCGGGTGACCCCGGCTTCCCGCGTGATCCAAGAGACGGTGAGATCATCAATCGCCGCGCCGCTATCAATGAGCGCGCCAGCAGCGTGCACCAGCGCATCGTAGGAGCGCCGGGCCCGCGGATCGTCTGCGGCAGGGCCGAGGGGGCTGTGCTGGTTTGCGGCGGGGCCGAGGATGCTGTGCTGATCTGCGTTCGGCATTCCGCTCGTGCCGCCGTTGGGAGCGTCTGTGTGTACCTCTCTCATGCCGCCTAATTTACACATGTAAAATAGGCGGCGCAAGGGGAGGCGGGGTGGTAGGTGTTTTCCGAGCTGTAGTGCAGATGTCGTACATGCGAAGTGCATCTCGGAAAAACAGTCACCCATGTACATTTTGTGAGTCGGCCTGGTCTCCCTCCTCCTCAAGTGCGCATTTCGGACCATCACCCTCGTCAAGTGACGCTTCTATATGTTGTCAAGAGGCAAGTACGGTTTCCTCGGCACGCATATGCCTGGTCAAGAGGCGATACAC